>DODI01000035.1:0-6037 GCA_003509045.1 Planctomycetota bacterium
CCGCATGATGCAGCTCAGGCTGTAGTCGCCGACAAAGATCTGCCCCGCGAAGGGACCGAATTTCCCGCCGGTATGGTCCACCCTGAAGCCGGAAATCGACTGCCCCATCTTGCGGTAGGGGAAGATCACCGCGTAGGGCACCAGCTCCTTTACCCGCTTCTTCTCGATATGAATCCGGGACTGGTTCTTCGGCTCAACCGGGCGCGGCCCCATCTCCGGCAGCAGCTTGTAGGCCTCGAAGCTGATCGGGTGCCCCATGAAGCCGCCCGGCTTGAGGTGTTTCAGCGAGCAGGATCCGTTCCAGGGGCCCTGGCTCTCGACGTAGAACATCTCACCGTGTTCATTCGGAGCGACACCGCCTGCGCTGCGAATACCGCTTGCGATGGGGATGGTCTTCCCCTCAGGAGTGATCTTGAAGGACCAACCGCGAAAATCAGCACGGTAGTGATAGGAGTTGGAGAGCCCGAGAACCACCCAGATGTTCCCCTCAGGATCCGGCTCTGAGCCCCAGGAGAACTCATGGTAGTTGCCAAATCCCCACTTGTCGCTGAGGGTGTCGAACGCATCGGCCCGCCCGTCGCCATCGACATCACGAATCCGGGTGACCTCCGCCTGCTGGGTAACGTAGAAGGCTCCATCCCGGTAGCCGAGCCCGAACACCTCATCGAGGCCGCTGGCGAAACGTTGCACACGCAATTTCGGTCGCTTGTCGAAGGCTCCCCTGATCAGCAGGATCTCTCCCCGGCGGGTCCCGATCGCCAGGCGGCCATCCGGCAACAGGGTGAAGCTGCCCACCTCCAGCGCCAGCTCGGGAGGAATCGGCAGATCCCTGACCGGATAAAACTCTTCCTCGGCCTTCGAGGTCCCCCAGACACCGCCAAGATGCTGAGCCTCAAGAGGCGAAACGAGGCAACAACAGGAAATGGTCCACAGGAACATACGTTTCATTTCTCTTCCTCCAGCCAGCGGTACTCGAGCAGGAGTTCCGCGGCACCACCCCCTTCATTCCCAATCGCCACCACCGCCTCCTTGACCTTCCCGGAGGGACGAACGAGGAGCTTCAGGGCTTTCCTTTTTCCTCCGGGCAAGGATCTGCTGGCCCGGATGCTCACCTTCCCGCCGACAGCCACCGAACCATCTTCCTCCCCGGTCACCTCCTGGTGAACCGCCGCGCGGAAATAGAGGCCGCCCAGCTCACCACCTTCCAGCCTGATCGCCCTGGCGAGGTAGACCCGATTGGTTTGTTGATCGAGAAGGTCCATAGGCTTGTCGCTGACCGTGGTTCCACCGTAAACGTAGCTGAAGGTGGGTCGCCGTTTCCCATCGAGCTTGTAGCCCTTGAAGCGGATTCCCAGCGACCGGCTGGTATCCTCCGGCCAGGGTGAATCTTCATCGGAAAGACGCTGCAGAGGAGCCCCCCGCCCTAACTTGATCCTCTCACGCGGAATGATACGGACATTGCCGCTCCCCTGGCCTCTCCAGACCCCGCCCGGGTCGATAAACTTCCCGCGCCAGAGCTGGTTGAGGCAGACATTTTCCGCATCGAAGGTCAGGTTGACCTTCAGGGGATAGCCGACACTGATGCCGCGCTTGCCGGTGTCCTGTACGCTCCGGCGCAGCATCACAGCCTCGTCCCCGACAACGATTTCCATCGAGGCGCGGACCATGCCGCTGGGTTGGCGGGTATTTCGCCCCTCGGAGAGATAATACCAGAGGGCGTTCAGCTGCTTCTTCGCATTGCCCCCCTCGAGATCTCCCAGCACCGAGACCCCGCCCGCGAAGAATTGCGGCATGATGGTGTTCGGCCGGAACCGGGCCGGCTCCAGCATGTAATGGTAAAACCAGTCCTTGTTGAGCCGCTTCGTGGTCGTCTCGACGATATCGACAGACGCCATGGAGGAGGTGCCCTTACCGCGGAATGTGTGACAGGCGATGCAGTTCATCCCCCTGTCGCCGACGATTCGATGGCCGATGTCGGTTACCGCCCGCGCCTTCTTCCTGTCCTTTGGAAGCGGCTCGAAAACGACCGCCGGCACCTTGTCGGCGGCAGCGAAGAGCTCCGCCAGGCCGCGGACGTTCTCAGCCCCGAAGGCCGGCATCCGGACCTTCACATAGGGCCTGATCCTCTGGCCGCCTGCGATGGTATTGCGCAGCCAGTCAAGCTGCAGCTTCGCCCCGGTGCCTGTCAACGGCGGCGGCAGCCGGCCGGGCTCGCCGAGCTTGGGATCGGCACTGGTGAAGTAGTCGTTGCGATCGTTCCTCCCCCCGCCGAGAGTGCCCCTCTCATGGCAGCCGATACAGTTGAAGCGGGCCAGCTCCAGGCGGATTTTCTCTTCCCCTGAAGGTTTGTAGGCGGGCGTCGCCAACGCCGCGCGAATGTCCTCTCGCTGGGCCTTGCTCAGCGAGAAATACGGCCCGCGTCCGCCCGTGGCGGAGAGACACCCCTTGTCGGGGTTCAGCCGTGAAAGCTCCGGGAACTCCTTGGTCTGCACATCGGGGCCGCCGCCATGGCACCTGCCGCATAGGAAAGCCCCATAGAGACCCTTTCCCCGCCCGGCTTTTTTCTTATCTACGACAAATCTTTCCCTGGGAGCAACACGCGTTTTTTCCGAGCTCAGGAGCGCCACCGGAACCGGGCCCTTCTCCATCCCCGGCCCCGACAACAACAGCTCGAACTTCGGATCCCCGTCAACATGGAGGTAAACCAGCTCCAGCTTCTGCGGCGTCGCCTCAAGACGAAGCGTTTTGCGCGCCCTGCCCCCTTCTGCAAGGGAGATCAGGGCTTCTCCGTTGACCGACAGGCTGGCGACCTTATTGGAAGCCAACTCAAAAACGTACTCACCTGACGACGGCGGGTGGAGGTACCCCTCGAAGCGCAGGGCGAAATCTGCACGGTAAGTTTTGAAGTCATCTAGCTGAAACCCTGCAGCGACTCCTCCACGCTCCTCCTTGCCGGGAAGTTTCGCGACTCCTTCCTCCATGTTGTCGAGATAAAGAGTATAGCGAAGAGCTCCGGGGACCAGGGCATCCCGGCAGAGGTAGTTCGCCAGTTGCCAGGCCTCGCTGGAATCAAGATGGAGGTCTGGCATTCGCCCCGATGGCCGCGCTTCGTGAGGGGCCTCCAGGAAAGCAGCCAGGGACTCGACACTGTATTTCTTCTCTACGCCCGCAAGCGATACCGAGCTGGCCTCCAGGAGAGGCTTGCCATCTTTATCCCGCGGTGAATGGCAGACCACGCAGCCGACCGAATGATAGAGCTCCTCTCCCCGGGCGGCCGCCACATGATCCGGCGCCTGGCTTTTGAAGGATCCCGGCTGCAGCGAGACAAGGTAATGCGCCAGCGCCTCAGCCATGTCTTTTATAACGCCCTTCGGAAACCAGGCCTGTGCCATTCCCTTGAAAATATCCGGCATCCTGGCGCCGGGCTCTACCTGGTGCGGCGCCAGCAGGTAGGCTTCGAGATAGCTGGGATTGATCCGCGCGCCCACAGCCTGGAGACTGGGCGCTTTCCTCGAATTAAGCTCAGCCTTGAAGGCACCGGCCCGGTGACAGGCCACGCAGCCTAATTCACCGATGAGAGCGAGGCCGCGCGTGCGCTGATCGAGCCCATCCCTGTCCAGGCCGGGGAAGACCGGGGGAACCGTATCGGCGGCGCCCAGGCTCCCTGTGACCAGCAGCAGGATGAGAGGAAAAACACGGTTCATGAAAAGGTTATACAGCGTACCGGCTCCTGGATGTTCCCTTGGGTTCTCAGCCTCGCATTTTAGCCAATCAGCCTCCTGAGAGAAAGCCAATGAATACCCCCCTCTTGAATCCGGAAGAAACGAAGATTGATGGAGGGGATGGCAGCGTGTACAACCCGAAAATGGTCGCACTGAGAGCCGTGAGGCACATCTTCAACAGCTTAGCCGTCATCGTAATCCTGCAAACCGTCTTTGTGGCCCACCTCGAAGCGCAGCCCAAACTCCATACCTGGTTCCACTACCACGGTGAGAAGAGCCTTCAGAAGCTCGAACCTTACAAGGACGTGCTCACCTCGGTCAGCCTGTTCGGAAACCCGGACCGGAAATTCGTCGCCCAGTGTCACGGGCTCCGACTGAAGGTCTATTCTCTCGTCAGTGGCCCCGTAGAAAACATTGCCACCCGTGAAAAAGCCGGCAAGACCATCGATGCCTACCTGGAGAAATGCCGCATTCTCGGCCTCGACGGGATCGACCTTGACTATGAGAACCTTCCGGCGAAGTACCGCGAAGCGTACGGCGCTTTTATCAAGACGCTCTCAGCAAGGCTCCACGATGCCGGCAAAAAACTCAGCATCTGCGTGGCCTACACTCCCGGAATGAGCAAGCCCTCTCCTGATCCCGGCTTCTACGATCCGGAATTGATCGCCAGGCATTGCGACCTGGTGCGGGTCATGTGCTACGACAAACACCTTGCCTCCCAGCCCGGGCACGGCCCGACCAGCACCGCCCCCTGGGCCCGCGCAGCAATGAAGTACTGGCTGAAGAACATTCCGCGGGAAAAACTCGTCATGGGCCTGCCGGCCTATTCCAATGACTACGACATCCGTCCGGGAGGGAGGGGTCGGCAGGTAGATCGGGCGAGTCCCGACACGACCGATCCCATCGAGCCGCACTGGCGGCCCTTTGAAAAAATCAATGTCTACCGCTACGCTGACAAGACCGGCAATCCGCGGGTCTTCTACGCCTCGGACTCAAAGAGCACACAGGCCCATCTCGAAACCGTCAAAAAACTCGACCTCGGCGGTTTCGGTTTCTGGCATCACCTGGCAGTCGCGCCAGACACCTGGAAGGTGATCAGGGAAACGACGGGCGGGAAGTGATCTTCCTCCTCAGGACTTCTTCCTGGCAGGTTTCTTTCTCGGCTGTTTCGGCGGCCCCTTGAGGCGCTTCAGGCCCGGCACATAGGTCGTAGCTGTCTTGATTCGCACCTTGATCAGGGTGGAAAGCTTGGCAGCCACGGCGGCATGGGCCGGGCTTTTGGCGAGATTCTTCAGCTCAGCGGGATCAGACTCGTGATCATAGAGCTCCGCGCCATCCTTGCCGTCGACACCCCACTCGCTGTAGCGGTAGCGCTCCGTCCTGATGGAGTAGCCGGTCTTGTACTGCGTAAGTGCAGACTTTCGAGGCGAGACAGCGAGATCCTTCAACGCCGGAACGAGGCTGACACCCGGCAGATACCCCGGGCCCTGCAAGCCGCTCAATTCAGCGAGGGTCGGGTAAAAATCAGTCATCTCGGCGAGCGCTCCGGAGCTCTTTCCGGCATTCTTCATGCCCGGAACCGATATGATCAGCGGAACCCGGGCCGCGTTCTCAAACAGGGTCGTCTTCTGCCAGTGCCCGTGCTCTCCCATGTGGTAGCCGTGGTCGGAGGTGAAGACGACGATGGTGTTCTTGTCGAGCCCAGAGGCGGAGAGCTCAGCCAGGATTTTCCCGACCTGCGCGTCGGCAAAGGTAATCGAAGCGTAGTAGGCCTGCATGGCCTTGCGCGCAAGCTCGTCCTTCAGGTTAAACTGGTCCTTCTTGCGGCTGATCGAAAGAGCCGCAGGGCGAGGCAGAGTCTTGAGATAGCCTTTCGGGACAGTCGGAACCACGATCTTCTCAGTGGGATAAAGGTCGAAGTATTTCTTCGGTGCGACAAAAGGCGTGTGCGGTCGATAAAGCCCTACAGCCATAAAGAAGGGCTTCTTGTTATCTGCGTATTCCTTCAACAACTTCACCGCCTCGGTGGAGGCGATTCCATCGGTCTGCTCTTCGTCCGTACCATCGGCGGCCAGCCAGCTGAGGGTGCCGCCGTAGCTGCCTGGGCGCAGCGAGAAAACCTTACTCCCATCGGTCTTGTCCCTGCCTCTTGGATTGAACTTCCGGGTCCAGGACTTGGGGTCATCGTGACCGTCCGTTCCGATGTCGCGCGGAACGCCGTAGTGGTAGATTTTTCCGATCCGGATGGCCTCGTAGCCCTTGCGGATGAACATCTGGGACATGCTCTGGACCCCCGGAAGCCTCTCGCGCAGGAG
>DODI01000157.1:0-6168 GCA_003509045.1 Planctomycetota bacterium
CTGGTCCAGTTCTTGGCGCCGCTGATCGGCCCTCCCTTATTACTCAGCATGACAACAAAACCGGGCAGGTTCTGGTTCTCGCTGCCGAGCCCGTAGGTCGCCCAGGTTCCGATGCAGGGATTGCCGCTGAGAACACGGCCGGAGTTCATATTCAGCAGGGCCGATCCATGCAGCGGAGAGTCGGCATACATGGAATGAATAAAGCCAATGTCATCAACGCAGGTGCCGAGATGCGGGAACAGGTCCGACACCATCTTGCCGCATTTACCATAGCGTTTGAATTTCCACTTGGGACCAACGACCCGCCCCTTGCTCTTGCGGCCTCCACGGCCAAAGGTCTTGACCTCGATGGTCTTCCCATCAAGAGGATAGAGATCAGGCTTGTAGTCGAAGGTGTCGACCTGGCTGGGACCGCCATACATGAAGAGGAAGATTACGTTCTTCGCCTTCGGCTTGAAGTGAGGCTGCTTGACCGAGAGGGGGTTCTCGAACTTGGTCACCCCATCGGCCGCCACCGCCTGGTCAGCGAAGAAGTTGCTGCCCAGCATCCCTGCGAGGGCGGTACCTGTAAACCCGCCACCGGTCTGCCAGAGAAATTCCCGGCGAGTCCGACCACAGAACTGGTTTCCGCCGCCATGTCTGTTCATTGGATTGCTCATATTTATGCTTTCACTCCTCAGTCGAGGTATACGAATTCATTTAGATTGAGAGCCAACAGGCAGAAATACTTGAACGCCTGCTCGGCGCTGAGCTTATCTCCCACCTGGAAGTCATTGATTAACTTGACGCATTTATCGACCTCGTCCTTCACCGGCTTCCGGCAGAAGACGAGATTGAGGCCCGCGCTGATTTTTCCCCGGACATCGTCGCCGAATTCCTTCTGCAGATAGGCGGAGAACACGCCGGCCTGATCGTTGAGGAACTTGCTGTTGAGCATGGTCAGGGCCTGGGTTGGCACCGTTGTGGTAAACCGTGAGGCGCAGCTGGAATCAGTATCCGCCAGGTCATGGGTAGAGAGCATCGGAGGTATGAGCGAGCGCTTAATGAAGATATAGACACTGCGTCGTCGCTGCTCCTCCGGCGAAGACTTCCGCCAGACACCGCCGGGGCGGGATGAGGTCTGTAGAACCGCGCGGGGCACCTCGGGATAAAAGCTCGCCCCAAGGTACTTCGTGCTGAGCGTCCCACTGACCTTGAGAATCGAATCCCGGATCTCCTCGGCCGACAGTCTCCGCATATTGAAACGCCAGAAGAGATTGTTGGCGGGGTCGGCCTCAAGGGCTTTCGCAACCGACTTCGAGGACATCCTGTAGGCATTCGAGGTCATCAGCAGCTTATGGAAATCCTTCAGCTTCCAGCCCCGCGCAACCATCTCAACTGCCAGCCAGTCGAGAAGCTCCGGGTGAGTCGGCAACTGGCCCAACTTCCCGAAGTCGCTGGGCGTGGGGCAGATTCCCCTGCCAAAATGGAATTGCCAGAGCCGGTTGGCGATCGTTCGCGAGCTCGTGGGGTTGTCTTTGCTGACCATCCACTCGGCCAGGGCCCTTCTCTTGCCCGAGGTCTGCGAGTCCGGCCTCTGAGTTATTCGTGGCGCGACCGAGGTCAAAACCGCCGGGAAGCCGGGCTCAACCTTCTTGCCCTGAATATGAGGATTGCCCCTGAGCAGGATATGGGTAGGAGACCTCCCCTTTTCAGCGACGGCCATGGTGTCGTAGCTGGTCGACTTGGTGGTCTGCACAACCCCTCGCGCCTTGCTGTCCTGGAGCTTCGCCCGAAGCTCGTCATAGAGCTTCCTGTTCGCGGCACCGATCAGCTCCTCTCCACGTCGCTTGATGAGCGTGGTGATGTCTTCACCGGTAGACTTTCCGGCCCGCAAGCCCACATCGATATACTGCCCGCCGCCGGTCTGCTTGCAATGAACAGCTATGGTGTTCAGGCCGACCCCGAGAGCCTTAACAGCCGCCTGGGGAAGGCTGAACGAAATGTAATCATTCCTGTGACCGGAGAGCTTCTTGACCAGGGCTCCGTTGATATACACCTCGGCATCTTCGTCGTGGCAGATATCGAGGAATAGCGTTCCCGGCAGGCGATCGAGACTGAATTCCTTACGCAGCCAGATATCACGAGTCTTCCACTCGGTTCGCACCACCGCTCCCGGCGTGCCGTTAGTACCGAAGCCGCCTGGACCCTTCTTCCATCCCTTGGTCTTGTACCCCGGCCGCGCCCAGCCGCCCTCGGGCTTCTTCAGCGTGTAGGACCAGCGCTGGGCATCTTTTTTCGAGGTTCCGATGATGGTCGACTCCTCGGCCTTGGTCAGCGTGAGCCCCCGGTCGGTAAAATCGGGGCCCGACCACAAGACTGAAAGACGCGGCTCTTCGTAGGCGTTGAAATACTCGAGACGAATATCCCTGAGCCCGGCCTTCAACTCGACCGGGGCATCGCCGGAATGCGAGCCGGCCCCGTCAGCCTCAAAGACCTTCTTCCCGCCAACCAGCAGGCGGATACCCGCAGTGGAGGAGAGCTTGAAGGAGTATTTTCCATCCGCGGGCACCCTCAGCTTGCCCTCAAAAACCAGGCCGATAGCGTGCTTGCGCGAAGCCGGCCTCAGGGAGAGGAACCCATCAGCCAGCTTTCCCTCGGCCTCATGCTTGATGAGGTCAAAATCGGGAAGCTTCTTCCAGGTGTCTCGATAGAACTTGAAGGAGAGCTCGACGAGATCAGGCACCCGCACGCCTGCGGCCGTCTTGAGGCCATCCTTTTTCATGAGGGCCAGCTTGAAGTTCTCTTCAAGCTGGAAGAGCTGGTTATAGAACCCGTTCTCGATAGCCTCTTTTTTCGCCAGCTCAACCTTGAGCTTCTCGCTCTCTACATTGTCCATGACCTTGCGCGTCGAGCGGTCGTTCATATTGGTCACGTCCTGAAAGAATGCGAGCAGGCGGTAATAGTCCTCCTGTGGAATCGGATCCTTCTTGTGATCATGACAGCGCGCGCAACCAACCGTCATCCCCATGACCACCTGGGTGGTCGTCGACAGTACCCCGTCCAGTACATCGTACTTCGCCAGCAACCTGTCGGCCGGCTCATCATTCCAGATTCCAAGGCGATAAAAACCGGTGGCCGAGATGCTGTCCGCATCTACATTCTCCAACTCATCGCCGGCGATCTGCTCCATCACGAAACGGTCGTACGGCTTGTCCTCGTTGAAGGACTTGATCACGTAGTCCCGATATCTCCAGGCATGCGCCTTGTTGTTGTCCCGCTCGTAGCCGTGGGTCTCAGCGAAACGCACCAGGTCAAGCCAGTGCCTGGCCCATTTTTCTCCATAGTGCCTGGACTCGAGCAGCCTGTCGATCAGAGCCTCCCAGGCGCCGGGGGAGTTGTCCTGCTGGAACGCCTTGACCTCAGCGGGAGTCGGCGGCAGGCCGATCAGGTTATAATAGGCTCTACGGACCAGGGTCTCCTTGCTCGCCGGGGGGGCCGGCCGGAGTCCATCCTTCTCGAGCCGGGAGAGAATAAACGCGTCAATCGGGTTCTTGATCCACTGGCCATCCTTGACGGCCGGAACAGCTGGGCGCTTCACCGGCTTGTAGGCCCACCAGGCTCGATCCTCAGCCGTAATTGCGGCGGTCTCCTTCGCTCCAGCCTCGCCGCCAGGCGCCTGCGCGCCGGGAGTCCAGGGGATCCCCATCTTCACCCAGCGGGTGAGCAGGTCAATCTCAGCCTGGGGAAGCTTCCCCTTGGGAGGCATCTGGTGCTCATCATCCTTATAGGAGATCATCTGGAGAACCAGGCTCTTGTCGAGATTATCGAGACTGACAGCAGGGCCGACAACCCCGCCCCTGAGCACATTGGCCCGTGAATTCAGCCGCAGACTGCCCTTTGCCTTCTTTCCATCCCCATGGCACTTGTAACAGCGATTCTCGAGAACCGGCTGGACCTCCTTTTCAAAGAAGCCGATCTGTTCGGGAGTAAATTTGGAGGCCTTCTTCTCCTCGGCCGAGACCAGCCCGGGTGCCAATATGGCAACCGCCAGGAGAAGGACTGAAGATACCGAAAGAGACGGCTGGATGCGGTTCATGAGGTCGTCTTCTGCTCTATTTCAAGGAATCCTTAGTACCTGCGCGCTGCACTGTGGGTCAGGCTGCACCCGCGACTCGCGACTCGCGACTCGCGATCAAATACAATCTAATAGATCTCCTCTTGCATAACAAGTAAAGCTGCCGACAAGTTGGGATTTAGTGCCTGAAGGGATCAGAAATCAGACTTTTTCGGCGCGGCGTAGACCTTCAACTTCTCGATATAGGGAAGCTTCTCCGGAAGCACCCGGATGCCCGTGGTGAATTTGATCGTCTCGCCCGTATCGAGTCGGTAGGTCAGCTCGACAAAGAAGGCGATCCAGCCTTTTTCCGGCAGACGGACACGCCCGACGTAGGCACCCTTGCCATCATCGCCAAGCAACCCGCTTCTCCAGGCCGCGCCCAGAGCGGCCAGCCTGAAATCACGCGCATCCGGATTGGTCGCATGCCAGAGCCGTGCCTCGACAGGCCGATCTGTAGCTGACACCCGGATCGAGCCATCATCTTCCATGCTCCAGGAGAATTCAGGACGCGGAGTGCCGCGCGAAATCATCCCCGTGAAAACGGCGACTCCGGCGGAAGCGTCGGTGCCGAAAAGAGAGTGGTCGGTGTTGGGTACGTAGCGCAGGTACTTCTCTCCCGAGAGCTGGTCAAAATAGAACCTGGAAGAATCAGGCAGGAAGAACTGGTCACCTGCCGCGTTGATCATGTACTTGGGCATCCTCAGCTGGTCGAGATAGTAATAGGGATCCACCAGCCGGATCATACGCTGGTAGGCCGGTTCGTTTTTACGCGCCATGACACCCTGCTCCTCGTAATCGCGAACAGCCGGAGCCCAGAAGCCATAGGCCGCGTAGTGGTGGTCCATGGAGGGAATCACGTTCACCACGTCGATAACGATCGGGATGATTGCGGAAACCCTCGAGTCGGTGGCGCCGGTAAGCCACGTGGTCCAACCACGCTTGCTGGAGCCCGAAACGATAAAGCCGCTGACGGGAAGCGGCCCAGCGAGACCGGTAGCCCTGGTCGAGCCCAGGAATTCTTCGATGGCGTCCATCGCGCGCACCGCGCTTTTCACCATCGGCCAGCGAGCGAGCCAGGCCTGGTCGCCCGTATCCATGTAAAGGTTCCAGGTGTGGGCCACGAGATCATCTTCATAGCGCCCACGAAATTCCGGAGCGAAACCGAGCGGCTGGTTGGGTACCATGCCGAGATTGGCCACGATCGTCCCCGAGGACAAGGCCATCGAGACGGTCTTGTTGTCCACGTCTTCGACCACCGCTTCCCCGTTGCTCCCTCCATCGATGATGAGCAGGGCCTCTGATGGCTCCCCCCCGTTCTCCTTCACGGAGTCGGGAACGATGACCTCCAGTCGATGGGTCCAGAGGGTGCGGTCGACCTCGGCTTCGGAACGCCAGGTCTGCGAAACCAGCCTGAGAAGATAGCGCTGAAAACCTTCCCCCTGCCTTGATTCGAGCACCTCCCAGGAATAGCTGTCATCCCGCAGGTTGACGTACTCCCGGAGCGACAGATCCTTCCGAAGCCCCATCGGCGCGCAACCGATGATGAAGAAAATTCCAGCGAGAGCGGCAAAGCTCCGCATCCCAGAGCCGAGCCTCCAGCCCGGGGGATTCTCGCCTTCAGCCAACCGTCTCCCGCCAGCGCCCAGCCTCATCCTCCAAAGACCTCCTGGAGGGCGGCCCGCATCACCTCGGGGTCGGGATCAACGCCGGTCCAGTACCTGAATCCCACCACCCCCTGGTTAACGAGCATACCCAGTCCATCGAGAACCGTGCAGCCGCGCTCGGTGGCATCTCGCACCAGACGGGTCCTTGGCGGATTCGGAATGACGTCGGCCACCACCATGCCGGGCTCCAGGGTCTCGATGTTGAGGGGGACCCTGGCATCGACATCGGGAAAAAGACCGATGGAGGTCGCGTTGACGACAATATCCGTCCCGGGGGGAACAGAAAAATCGCCATCCCAGGGAACGAACGTTGCCTCGACGCCGACCTTCTCGACGAGCAGCTCAGCCAGCTCCCGGCCCCGCTCCACCGTCCTGTTGACGATGGTAAAGCCGACCGTTCCGGCC
>DODI01000037.1:0-4236 GCA_003509045.1 Planctomycetota bacterium
CCGCTCATCTCTTGACACACTCGAAGATGTTTGCCAGATTAGCGCCTCGATCAGGAGAGGTGCCGGAGTGGCCGAACGGGCCGGTTTCGAAAACCGGTGAACCTGCAAGGGTTCCGGGGGTTCAAATCCCCCCCTCTCCGCCAGATTTGAGTTCAGATATGAAATAACAGGAGAGGTGTCCGAGCGGCCGAAGGAGCATGCTTGGAAAGCATGTGCGGGGGCAACTCCGCCGGGGGTTCGAATCCCCCCCTCTCCGCCATTTTAACGAGGCAGGTATGAGCCGAGACAGGATCGAACGCCGGAAGTTTTTGAAGTCGACGGTACTCGGCGGCATTGCCATTGTCGTGTCGGGGCGAACGTCCTGGGCCGCGGTGAAGGCTGAGGTGAGTGAGCGGAGGGTGATCTCCCAGAACCCAGGCCGGTACCACGGCTGGCCGACGCTGGCCGCCCGCGTCAGCGGCCAGCTTCTGCTGGTCTGCTCAGGCGGCAGGGAGAGTCACGTCTGTCCCTTCGGCCGGGTCGAGCTGATGCGTTCGGATGACAGCGGCCTGAGTTGGAGCTATCCCCGGGTGGTGATGGATGGCGGGATCGATGATCGCGATGCCGGGGTTCTCGAGACCTCCAGCGGCGCCATGCTGGTCACGTCCTTCACCTCCAACGCCTACGAGCCGATGCTGGCGGCGGCCGAGGCCAAGCCCGGCTCATGGGATGAGAAACGGCTAGAGCGGTGGCAGGCGGCGCACAATCGGCTCTCGCGCCCGGCTCGCAAGGCGAGCCTCGGCGTCTGGATGATTCGTTCGACCAATGGCGGCATCTCCTGGTCCGGGCGCTACCGGAGCATTCTTAACAGTCCGCATGGCCCGATCGAGCTCTCCGATGGGCGGATCTTCTACGCGGGCAAGCAGCTGTGGAAGGGAGACAAGGTCGGCTTCGCGCAGTCTGTCGATGATGGCCAGACCTGGGAATACCTGACGGATCTTCCTGTTCGCGACGGCGACGATAAGGCCAACTACCACGAGCTCAACGCGATCGAGTGTGAAAGCGGCCGTATCGTGGTTCATATACGCAATCACAACAAGAAGAACAGCGGCGAGACCCTCCAGAGTCACTCGGCCGATGGCGGGAAGACCTGGTCGACGCCGCGCTCGATTGGCGTCTGGGGCCTTCCCTCGCATCTGCAGCGTCTTGGGGACGGCCGACTGCTGATGAGCTATGGTCATCGCCGCAAGCCCCTGGGCAACCAGGCGCGGGTGAGCAGTGACGAGGGGAAGACCTGGTCGGAGGCCATGGTGATTTCAGGCGATGGGCCTTCCGGTGACCTGGGCTACCCCAGCACCGTTGAATTCGCCGATGGGTCCCTGCTCTCGGTCTGGTACGAACGCCTGGCGAGCTCCCCCTACGCCGTTCTTCGACAGGCCGACTGGACGATCAAGAGCTGAGTCCGGCGCCGGATCATTCCTCCGGCCGCGCCCAGGGCGCGAAGGAGTCGCCGATTCCGCAGGCCAGGTATCCCCCATCGATCACCAGGGTGTGGCCGTTGATGAAGGAAGCGGCCGGGCTTGCGAGGAAGACCGCCGCGCCGGCAATTTCATCGGCCGTTCCGAAGCGTTCCATGGGGGTGCCCTCAATGATTCTTCGTCCGCGCTCCGTTCCCTCGAGGAATTTTCGGTTCAGGTCGGTTGGAATGAATCCCGGGGCGATGGCGTTGGTGCGGATTCCGTGCTTTGCCCATTCATTGGCGAGGCTGCGGGTGAGCCCCAGGATCGCGCTCTTGGCCGCGGCATAGGCGGTGACCTCCACCAGGTCAACGAAGGAGCTGATCGAGGCTATATTGATGATAGAGCCTGCGCCCTGCTCTGTCATCGCCGGGGCCACAGCCTTGCAGCAGCGAAGGGTTCCGGTGACATGTGACTCGTGAACCGTATTGAATTCCTCCAGTGTCAACTCGGTCGTTGGCTTCTTGATGATGATCCCGGCTGAGTTGACGAGGATGTCTACGCGGCCGAAGGCGTCCAGGGTGTCAGCGGTGGCCTTCTCCACGCTCTGGTCGTCGGTCACATCGAGGCTGGCCCCGAGGACATCACCTTCACCGGTGCCGGTAACCTCTCTCAGCTCGGAAATCGCCGACTCGACCTTTTCGGCCGTGCGGGAGCCGATCCAGACCCTGCCGCCGGCCTCGAGGATCGCCCGCGCGATTGCCTTGCCGATCCCGCTGGCTCCCCCGGTAATCATCGCGGCCTGTCCTGCCAGATTGAAACGGTCACTCATCTTGTTTCCCGGTTTTTTGTATAGAGGTCAATTGGTAATGGAATCATCTTTCGGCGCAGAAGATCAGGACCCTGCAGGGCGCGGCCCATCTGGCCCTGCTGGCCACATGGCATCCTCTATCTTCTCGAGGCTGACGCCCAGCAGCTGGCCGGCCAGCTTTTCAAGCTCTTCCCGGGAGCCCTGGAAGTGGAAGGTCGCATGGCGATGGCTGATGGATTCACCTTTCTTGAGCACCCTGACTGGCGAGGCGCTTTCCAATTCGAAAAAAGCATCCGCGGCGACCTCCGTGGGCTTGTCGTTGTTGCCATTGTTGTAGCTCTGGAAAACATCGCCCGCGTAGGGAGCTTCCTGGTTGACCTCCCAGGAGGAGTTTCCGTAGCGCTCCATGGTTTCCGGGACACTGAACTTGGCTACAGTGAGCAGGTTCTTGTCGAAGTCAAAGGAGCCGGCGAGACCTGTGGTGCGCCGCTGGCTGAGGCCAAACTTTCCGACCTTCCTGGCGTCTCCACGAAAGATGACCGCGTTGTCGATGATCTTCAGACGGTCTTCGTCGACTTTTCCAAAATAGTTGTCGTTGTAGGGGGACTTGCCATCTCCAGCCAGGGTTTTGAAGGGCGCGATTACGACGGCCTCATCGGAGGCGTTGATCATTCCAAGGATCCAGATTCCGATCAGGCCGGATTTGGGGTCCCAGTCGCTTCCCGTATTGGTGAGCTGGTTGTCGGAGTAGCAGCCGATGTAGCTGACTCCAGCAGGGAGCTTGATTCCCAACTCGGCGCCAAGGGAGGCCGAAGGGATGAGGCCGATCTCCCGGGTGACCATGGTCTCAAACTCCACGCCGAGGAGATTGGTTACGTCGATCTTCTTGCGGAGCAGAATCCGTTGCTCGGTTTTTTCCATTACCTCGAAGGCACCCTTGTCAAAAGAGGCTGGGACCTGCCAGTTATCCCGTGTCAGCTCTTTTGAGCCTTTTGGAAAATAGACGCCATATTGTCCCGCCTCGGGGCCGATCCAGAAGCGATCGAGTCCTCCGAAGTTGTTGAAGTGCTCATGGGCCTCTCCCTCGGAGATGGTTTTCTGTGGTACCAGCCCGGTCGACTCCACGCTTCCTACCTTGGCTGTCATGATTCTCCCTTGCAGGCTAGGGCTGACGAGCACCTTGGAGCCGGCTTCGCCCTCCAGGACGATTGCGTCAGCGTTGCTGTCGAGGAAGATGCGGATGCTCTCGAAGCCCGGTGAGCTGGACAGGCAACCCTGCAGGGCTAAAAACCCGGAGCAAAAGACAAGCAGGCAAAGGGTTCGGTTGGTCATGTCTCGGTTTCCGTGAAAAAGTGATGGGGGCGGATGAGCTTCTCGTTCAGTATCAGCAAGGATGAAGATGATGCTTGTCGAGCATGCATGCTGTCAACATGCTGCATCCATCTTCGTTCGGCGCTTGTGGTCTTTTCGCTCTGTAGATAGAATGCCGGTCCGGGTTGCCGATGAGGTCGCCTGGGCTTATGAGGGCAATAAGGTGCTCGGATAACGGGTCAGATCCTAACGGAAGCAGCCCACCTGGGATTTCCTTATGTGCCCTCACTCTTTTTCCTCTCGCCAGGACGCAGGTTTTTCGTCTGCACGATATTCCTCTGTCGGTTAGAATCCTTTTTTAGGCCTGAGCATCGAGGCTGTCTCTGCGGCGCCCGCGCCGTGCCTGTAGTTGAGGACGCGGATGAAATACGAAGTCATCGCTCGCCGGTACCGGCCGAGGAAATTCGAAGAGGTGGTTGGCCAGGAATCCGTCGCCCGGACTCTCCGCGGCGGGATTCTCCAGGATCGAATGGCTCACGCCTATCTCTTCGCCGGTCCCAGGGGGGTGGGCAAGACCTCGATGGCGCGAATTTTTTCCAAGGCGATCAACTGTCCTGCGGCCAGCGACGGTGACCGGCCAGAGGAGGAGCGGGCAAGTCCTTGCGACAAATGCGGTGG
>DODI01000420.1:0-2849 GCA_003509045.1 Planctomycetota bacterium
TAGGCAAACGGCTTATAGTATTTGCGGGGAGTTCTTCTGTCAAAGACATAATGCTTTCAGATGCGTTCATTGAACCCGCCCTGCTGGTTTCATCGGAATCAACGGCCCAGTTTAGTTCCAGAGGGGGTCGAGCCCCCCCTGGAGTGACGATTTCAGCCCTCTTTAACCGGCTATGCTTGGTACGTTAGGCGCTATTGGGGTAAGCTTTCCCTCCGATAAAGTCTGCCGTTTTCGGTTCCAAGCCCGAAGATACATCTTACCCATGATTTTTTTAGCGATTGAAACCTCCGATCCCCGGGGCAGCCTGGCCCTCTTTGACCAGGAGGGGGTAAGGGAGGAAGAGCTTTTCAGCGATGACATGGCCCACGCCCGCGAGTTTGCCGCGCGGATTGACGGCCTGCTTCGCCGCGGAGGTTTCACTCCGCGTGACCTGCGGGGAATCAGCGTCAGCGCCGGCCCTGGATCCTATACCGGCTGCCGGGTCGGGGTTACCGCGGCAAAGACGCTGGGCATCGCCTTGCGAATACCCGTGGTGGCCGTCTCTTCGCTCGAGGTGATGGCGGCCTTCGCGATCGCGTCCGCCGAGCAGGAGGACGAGTCTTCCAACGATGCTTTCGTTCCGGTCCTCGATGGCCGGCGGGGGTTTTTTTACGGGGCCCTGTTCAGGCGTGCCGGCGAGGAGCGCCCGGCGCGTGAGGCGGAGGACCAGGTCGCCACGCTGGAGGAGCTTGCCGGGGTCCTGCGGGGGCCTGCCTGGCTCCTGGGTGGAGGGGCCGATGAGTTTCTGCGAGGTCTCGAAAACGCCGGTGGAGACAGGGCCGCTGATTTTCGGCGCGGCCCCGTCGAATGGGATCGGCCTCGCGCTTCCATCCTTGCCGCCCTCTCGCGGGAGGCGCTTGCGGAATCAAGCTTTGACCAGGAGGTCATTCACTCTCTGAAGCCATCCTATCTGCGGCCTTCGGAGCCGGAACTGGTTCTTGCAAGGAAGCTTGCGGGAAAGGGCAGATGATGAAGGAGGGCAGAATTGTCGCCTAAGCTGCGTAAATCGAGACTGGCCCTGGTCCTTGGCGGCCTGCTGGCGGTTGTCCTGGTTATCGTTGGCATCAACGTCAAGCTCGCTATGCGCCCGGAGGCTGTCCAGGCCAGGGTGAGAGCCGTCCTCGAGAATCTTCTTCGCGTACCCTTCGAGATCAGCTCGGCCGAGCTCGACCTCTCCGATGGGGTTTCACTGAGGGGCCTTCGCGTCTTTGAGCCCACCCGAGGCGACAGGGCGCCCGCGGTCCTGCTCGAGTTTCCCAGGATAAGAATCGTTCCCGACTACGGCAGCCTCTTCTTCGGCAGCTTCGAACCCGTGCTCGTTGTCCTGGACGGAGGCGAGATCGATGCATCCATCAGCGAGGAGGGCGTCCTGAACCTTGCGGAGCTGCTGCGTGCTCCGCCGCCTTCGGGCTCCGGGGAGGGAAAGACCCCTGGGGCCGCCGGCTCTCAGGCGCGCCTGCCGGATTTCCGTGTGCGCGGAATGAAGGTGCGTTTTGCAGATAAGCGCCGGGACATAGCCCTGGCCGCCGAGGAGGTTGATTTCTCCCTGGGCTTCTGGAAGGGTGCGCTTCGCTTCAATTCAGCCTTCAGTCTCAAGGGGTCTTCGAGAGTAGAGATCAGCGGTCGGCTGCCCGGAGGGGCGGCCTCCGTCGCGGATGGCCCGCTGGAGGCGAACTTTATGGTCTACAAGTTCGACCTGGCAGGAGACCTCGCGTCCTTGCTGGATGACCTGGCGGCCGGCAAGCTTCTCAAGGAGCGGTCCTTCAGCGGCAGCGTCGACCTGGAGGGCTCTCTGCGTTATGACAGCAGCTCGGGCCTGGGGGTCACCAGGGTCTCATCCAGCCTTGCCGGCTGCGGGTTGAAGCTGCCGGTTATTGAGAAGACGCTGCGGTTGACGGGGGGTTCCGCAGTATTCCTGGGTGACCGCATTGAAATTCGCGACGCTCGGGGGGAGCTGGCCGGCGGAAGCCTCAGCGTCGCCGGGAGTGTCGGACTGGACCCTGCCCGGGGCGCTGTGACCACGTTGAAAGGTTCCCTGAGAGGGGAAGGTCTTTCCGTCGATGAGAAACTTTTCGCGGCCCTGGCGCCGGAGCTGAACAAGTCCATTCCCGGGGGCGTTATCCGGGGAAGGGTGAATTTCGTATGCGAGGCGGCCGAGGCGGTGAAATATCCTCCCGCCTTGGAGGACCTCAGTGCCAGGGTGGAGCTGTCGGAATTCCAGGTCGCCCACGGGGAGCTTCCCTATCTGGTCGAGGAGCTCGCCGGCGGGCTCAAGCTTGAGAAGGGGCTGCTCAAGCTAGGCGAAAAGCTTACGGGGAAATTAGGTGCGGCGCGGCTGGTCGTTTCAGAGTTGAGCGGCCTTGTCGACGGGTCCGGAGTCTTCGAGGCGGTTGTCGACGTCGGCGGCGAAGATCCGGCCGAATGTCTCGCACTCGATGGGCAGCTGCGCGCCATCCTGGGCGAGCGAGATGCGAATGGCGTCAAGATCTGGGACAGCCTCGCACCGGAGGGGTGGGCCGCCGCGAAGGCGAGGATCGTCGTTGAGCCGCCGGCCGCCGCTGGCGAGAAGAGGCCGGCGCCCTACGCGATCTTTTCGGTCTATCCCAGAGAACTGAAGATTCGCCATCGACTCTTTCCCTACACGGTGGAGAAAATCAGCGGCGAGGCCGTCTACGATTCGCGGCGCCCCGAGAGCGGTGTCCTCCTCAATATTGAAGGTCGGCATGGTGGGCACAAGATCGCCTGCAAGGGATCCTTCGATGTTCGCGCCAGGCCATCGGAGGAGAATGAAGACCCGCCCGGCTTCGAAA
>DODI01000434.1:0-6649 GCA_003509045.1 Planctomycetota bacterium
TTCATGCAGTTCAGCCAGTCGGCGGATGGAGAGAAGACGCCTCTTCCGCGGCCGAGCATCGATACCGGGATGGGACTCGAGCGCATGGCCATGGTCATGCAGGGTGTGGATACAGTCTACGAGACCGATGTTCTGCGCGGTCTCATCCGCGAGGTCGAGAAGCTGACCGGCGTCGCGTACGACCCCGGCGAGAAGGGGGTTCCACATCGAGTCCTCGCCGACCATATCCGTTCCCTGGTCTTCTGCCTGGCCGATGGGGCGGAGATTTCGAATGAGGGCCGCGGCTACGTTCTCAGGAGAATTCTCAGGCGCGCCGCGCGCTACGGACGCAAGCTGCAGGCCGAGGGCTCCATCCTGAACCGCCTGGTGGGTGTGGTGGTGGACAGCATGGGAGAGGCCTATCCCGAGCTCGTCGACAACCAGGAGTTTATCACCCAGGTGATCAGGAGCGAGGAGGACCGCTTCGGGAAGACCCTCGACCGTGGAATAGAGCTCTTCGAGAATGAGATTGGAAGGATGTCGGGGGCTGGCGAGAAAGCCGTCAGCGGAGAGAAGATGTATCTGCTCTGGGACAGCTACGGCTTTCCGGCTGACCTGACCCAGAGAATGGCGGAGGAGGCAGGCTTTGGTGTCGACATGGAGCGTTTCGAGGAATGCATGGGTGAGCAGCGTGAGCGCAGCCGCCAGGCCTCGGACTTCTCCGTGACCACGAGCTTTGATTCCCTGCCCGAGACGGAATTCGTCGGCTACGAGAGCCTGGGCTGCGAAGGCGAGCTGCAGGCTGTAGAGGAGGCGGATGGCTCGCTGCAGGTCGTTCTTTCCCGTTCACCATTTTATGGTGAGAGCGGCGGACAGGTGGGGGACCAGGGGGTTATCTCCGGCGCCAACTTCCGCCTGGCTGTGGAGAACACGCAGCGCGATGGCGGTCGCATGATCCACGTCTGCAGGCTGGTCGAAGGAGAGGCGGGAGAGCTCGCCGCCGGGGCCGCCGTCAAGGCGGAGGTCGATGATGCTACGCGCAGGGCGACCGAATGCAATCATTCCGCCACCCACCTTCTTCACGCGGCCTTGAGGGAGGTCCTGGGTGAGCACGTTCACCAGAAGGGATCGCTGGTCGATCCCTCGCGCCTGCGTTTCGACGTTACCCACTTCAGCGGTATCGAGCCGCAGGAACTTCAGCAGGCACAGGAGCTCGTTAACCGGCAGGTGCGTGCGAACCTGCCGGTTGAGATCAGCGAGATGGATAAAGATGAGGCTATCGAGCAGGGGGCCATGGCCTTCTTTGGAGAAAAGTACGGCGACAGGGTGCGGGTTGTTCGAATGGGAGATTTTTCCGTCGAGCTCTGCGGTGGAACGCACGTCTCCCGCACCGGAGACATCGGATTTTTCACCCTGACGAGCGAGGGATCGGTTTCCTCGGGCGTGCGCCGAGTAGAGGCGCTGACCGCCCGGCAGGCCGAGGGCTGGTTCGATGGCCGGGTTCAGCTCGTCGATGACCTGTCGAAGCTGCTGAAGGTTTCCTCCGACCGGGTGGAGGAGAGGGTCTCCCGCCTGCTCGAGGAGAACAAGGAGCTGAAGACGAGAGAACCCGCTTCCGCTCCAGCTGCGGCCGGCGATCTGGAGAAGAAAAAGATCGGCGATATTCTTTTCGTCTCCGGGATCTTTGAGGGTCTCGAAGGAAAGGGCCTGCGGGATTGTTTCGATCGGGTAAAGAAAGAATCCGACAAGGTCATCGCCGTGCTGATCGCTCCCGGGGAAGGCAAGGTCCAGGTGTTGGTGGCCGTGACACCCTCGCTGACGGCGGAGGGCTGGAAGGCCGCCGATGTTTTCCAGGCCGGAGCGGAGCACATTGCAGCCAGGGGAGGTGGCCGGCCGGAGATGGTGCAGGCTGGCGGAACGAAGCCCGAGGGTGCCAGGGCGGCCCTGGAGGCCATGGAGAGCCGTGTAGGGCAGGGGCCAGGCGAGTGAGACAGATTTCTTTTCGGTCCTTGGGCATCGCTTGACATCGTCTTCCGTGAAAACTAAAATGGCCCGATTATATTTTGAGCGGAAGATGCGATGGCACCTAAGCTCTTCATTTTCAAACAGTTAAAAGACCTATTGAACCTGGTGGAATTATGGCAGTCCCAAAGAGACGCACATCCAAGTCTAAAAAAGGCATGAGGCGGTCGCATGACAGCCTCACCGTGCCTTCCTTGGTGAAATGCAGCAATTGCAGCACCATGAAACCGAGGCATCGGATCTGCCCGGAATGTGGTTACTACCGGGGTAAAGAAGTTATCGCGGCTGAGGACTTTCTCGCTTGAGACTTCCGATTGCGGTTGATGCCATGGGCGGAGATCGCGCTCCCGCTGCGGTGGTTCGTGGGGCCTTGAAGGCGGTTGAAGAGATGGAGGGACTTCGGGTCGAACTTGTCGGCTCCGAGCCCGAGATCCTGCGTGAACTCGAGGCCGCGGCCTGGGAGGGGGACTCCATCACGGTGGTCCCTGCCTCCGAGACGGTTGGCATGGGTGAGAGCCCGGTGGAGGCGGTAAGGAGCAAGAAAGATTCCTCCGTTTCCGTCGGCCTGAAGAGGGTCCGGGATGGGCATGCCTGCGCCTTGGTCAGCGCGGGAAATACCGGCGCCAGCGTGGCGGCATCCTCGCTCTTGTTGCGAACTCTGCCCGAGGTCAGGAAGGCCGGCATCGCCGTGGTATTGAATGTAGGCATCAAGCCTCTCATCCTCATGGATGTCGGGGCCAATGTTGAGGCTCGGCCGGAGCATCTGCTGCAATATGGAGTCATGGCGAGTCTCTACGCCTCGAGGATCCATTCGGTGGAAGATCCGTCGGTCGGCCTTCTGAATATCGGAGAAGAGAACGCCAAGGGGAATCGCCTGGCCAAACAGACACACGACCTCTTCTGCGCCAGCGATGTGAGCTTTCGCGGTAACGTGGAGCCGGGGGAATTGTTCAGGGGAGCCTGTGATGTGGCGGTATGTGATGGTTTTACCGGAAATATCGTTCTCAAGCTCGCCGAGGGGCTGGCGGAGCGTCTCTTCCTGATGTTTAAGGACGGCGCCAGCCAGGTTGTTGCAGAGCTTGCTGATGCCAGGGATGTCGGTGGCGGGGAGTCCGATTCATCCGTTTCGGGGCTTGTTCAGGCTGCCCTTGCCAGGCTCGGAGACACGATAGATTACGCCAAGTCCGGCGGCGCGCCCCTGCTCGGCGTCAACGGCACGGTTATTATTTCTCACGGCCGCAGCGGCCCCAAGGCCATCAGCAACGCCATCCGGATGGCGAATAAAATGGCGGAGGTCGACATCAATAGCGAGATCGTGCAGAATCTACGCACGCTTTCGAGCGAGCCCGAGCCGGGTGGAGAAGCCGGCGCTGCGGACTGCTCAGCGGATTGAAGTGGAGCTTATTAGAGGTAGATAGGATGTACGAATGTCGCATAGCCGGTACGGGCAGGTATGTGCCGGAGAAGGTCCTGACCAATACGGACCTGGAGAAGATCGTCGAGACCAGTGATGAATGGATCATCAAGCGTACTGGTATTCGTGAGCGCCGAATCGCCGCGGAGGATCAGTCAACCAGCGATCTCGCCCTGGAGGCCGCGCGGGTGGCCCTCGACCGGGCCGGGCTTGCGGCCGAAGATCTCGACGCCATCATCCTCGCCACCCTGACGCCCGATACTTATTGTCCCGCCGGCGCCTGCTATGTGCAGAACCTGCTTGGTGCGACCAATGCCTGCGCCTTCGACCTCAGCGCGGCCTGTACGGGTTTCGTCTATGGAATCACCGTGGGCTCGAGCCTGGTCCGAGCCGGGATACATAAAAACGTACTCGTTCTCGGGGCCGAGACGCTGTCGAGGTTTATTGATTACACCGACCGCAACACCTGCATCCTCTTTGGCGATGGGGCGGGCGCCGCTGTCCTTTCGAGGGCGGAGGAGGGCAGTGATTCGAGGCTGCTCGATCATTACCTGCGCTCAGATGGAGGCGGTACAGACCTCATCATCATGCCGGGCGGCGGTGCCAGGCGCCCATCCTCCCATGACACGGTTGATGGAAAGATGCATTTTCTCTCGATGCAGGGCAACGACGTCTTCAAGTTTGCCACCAAAAGCATGCAGGCCCTCATCGAGACAGCCATCGAACGTAACGGGTTGTCGGTCGACGATCTTGACCTCGTCGTTCCGCACCAGGTGAACTCACGTATCATCGACACCGTTCTTCGCAAGGTTGATATTCCCAAGGAAAAGATCTACCTCAATCTTCAGCGCTACGGCAACACCTCCGCGGCCTCCGTTCCCATGGCCTTGCATGAGGCTGTAGAGGAGGGGCGGGTCCAGGCAGGAAACCTGGTCCTCCTGGTGGCTTTCGGGGCAGGCCTGACCTGGGGTTACAACCTGGTTCGCTGGTAGGCGGGTATCGTTTCCAGCGGCGGCCCGGCGGCAGTGGCAATCCAACAGATACAGGAACCGGATATGAACGTTGAGCGTGAGAATACCAATTTCGCCTGTCTCTTCCCCGGGCAGGGCGCGCAGGCTATCGGCATGGCTGCTGATCTTTGCGGAGCTTCCGGCCGTGCGCGGGAGGTGTTTAGCCGCGGAGGCGAGATCCTGGGCTTCGATGTCCTGGAGATCTGTTCCGATGGCCCGGCCGAAGAGCTCAACGCCACGCGGGTGAGCCAGCCGGCTATTTTTCTTCATTCGATGGCGGTTCTCGAGGCTCTCGCCGAACGCCGCGGTATCGAGGGCCGTTTCGGGCAGGGCCTGGCCGCCTCGGCGGCCTCGGGCCTGAGCCTCGGCGAGTACTCGGCCCTGGTCTTTGTGGGCGCGCTTCAATTTGAAGATGCCCTGGAGATCGTGGGCAAGAGGGGAGAGTTTATGCAGGAGGCCTGTGACGAGAGCAGCGGGACGATGGCCGCTGTGATCGGTATGGGCGCGGCCGAGCTCGAGGCGGTGGTTTCATCGGGTCGTGAAGATGGCCTCGTGGTGGGTGTGGCAAACTATAATTCTCCAGCCGAGATGGTGATCTCGGGGACATGCGATGGTGTCGAGGAGTGCTCGCGGAGACTGGAGGCGGCCGGGGCCAGGAAGGTGGTCGCGCTGCGGGTGGCCGGCGCCTATCACTCGCCCCTCATGGAGTCGGCGACCAGGAAGCTTCAGCCCTGGCTGGCAGAGCTGGCCATCTCGCCGCCGCGGCTGCCCTTTTTCGCGAATTATTCCGGTACCCGGGTGGATGATCCGGAGGAGATCCGGGAGGGCTTGCTTCGCCAGATCGAGAACTCGGTCAGGTGGGAGCAGTGCGTACGCGGTGTCCTGGGCCTGGATTGCTCCACGGCGCTGGAGCTGGGGCCGGGAAAGGTTTTGAGAGGGCATGTACGGAAGATTGATCGAGAGGCCGTTGTAGAGTCTATTGGCACCTTGGAGTCTCTGGACAATCTGGAGGGTGTTCCTGTATAGGACAGGGCCAGTTCAGAGTTGTTGATTTTTTCAGAAAAATGAATCGATGAGCGAATCTTTACAGCATCTCAAAGGGCAGGTGGCAATCGTGACTGGAGCGTCGCGGGGCATCGGCCGTGCGATCGCCGCGGAGCTTGCCTCCGAGGGGGCGAACCTGGTTCTCACCGCCCGGGGCGTCGAAGGTGTCGAGGCCGCGGCTGCGGCGCTGGCTGAGGATCATCCAGCCGGGCGCTTTCTGCCTGTGGGTTGCGACGTCTCGAACTGGGATAGCGTCAGCGAGCTGATCGACAGGACTGTCGAGGAGTTCGATAAAATCGACTTCCTGGTCAACAATGCGGGTATCACTCGGGACAACCTGGTGATGAGAATGAAGAAGGAAGAGTGGGACGATGTCCTCGCCGCCAATCTCACAGGAGTTTTCAATACCTGCCGGCTGGTCGCCCGCCAGATGTTGAGGCAACGTTCCGGACGGATCGTTAATATCACCAGTGTCGTTGGACTGCTCGGCAACGCGGGGCAGGTTAATTATGCTGCCAGCAAGGGCGGGATCATCAGCCTGACCTATTCACTTGCGCGCGAGATGGCCTCGCGCGGCGTCCTGGTGAATGCCGTGGCTCCCGGTTTTATCGAGACGGATATGACCGCGGCCATGCCCGAGGCGGCGCGTGAGTCCATGGCCGAGGGGATTCCCCTGGCCAGAATCGGAAAACCTGAAGAAATTTCGTCGGTGGTAGCCTTCCTGTGCGGCCCCGGTGCGAGTTATATTACTGGAGAAGTTATTCGAGTGGATGGTGGGCTCGCCATCGGTTGCTGAGGACTGGGTCCGAGGCGACGGCATTACCCCGCCGGTTTTTTTGGAGAGAGAATAGTGTCTGATATCAATGCAAAGGTGGTAGAGATTGTCGTTGAGAGGCTCAATGTCAGTGCCGACACGGTGACTTCGGAGAGCAGCTTCATCAACGACCTGGGGGCTGACTCCCTGGACATCGTTGAGCTGGTGATGGAATTCGAAGAAGCCTTCGATATGACCATTCCCGATGAAGATTCGGAGAACATCCGAACTGTCGGTGAAGCCGTAAGCTATATCCAGTCGCAGGCTGACGGTGGTGGCGGAGATGCCGGAGGAGAAACAGGGAAAACCGATGCCGGCGGTGATGCCGGTGGAGATGCCGGTGGAGACGCCGGTGGAGATGCTGGC
>DODI01000560.1:0-3763 GCA_003509045.1 Planctomycetota bacterium
AAGGGAAGACTTCTTAGGGACGCCTCGCTTTGAGGCCCAGGCGATATTTTTTCCCGCGAGCTTGCCTTTACCTTCGGGCCGCACGGCTGACATTTGGCCCATTCCATTGGTGATGAAGACCAGGCCATGACCGTAAATCGGCAGGGCTGAGGCGTTCATGCCGCCGGTATAGGCTGTCCAGAGAAGCTTTCCGGTTAGCGGGTCGAGAGATTCAGTCGCGACGGCGGCGGGGGAGATGAGCTGGGTCAGGCCCTTGTGTGTAATAACAGCAGGCGTCCCGTAGGCTTTCTTTCTGTCGCCATTGTCAGTTCGAAAATTAAAGGCGCGTTGGTGAGTCCAGCGGGTTTTCCCGGTTTCCTTGTCGAGCGCGACCACGTATTGCTTGTCGAAGCCATCAAAGTGGAGAATGTAAAGATCTCCGTATGGGACAGGGGAGCTCGCCGGCGAGCGATGGTGGTTGCATTGAAGGTCGCGGCGCTCCCAGATGGTCTTGCCCGTTGCCGTGTCGATGCAGGCGTTTCCATGGGCGCCGAAGCTCACAAAGATTCTCCCCTCCTCAATGACAGGGGTGGGAGAGGCGTAGCTGTTCTTGGCGATGCAGAATTGCGGCTCCGCGACATCGAAAACAAGGATGTCATGAATCTTCTTGCCGGTCTCCAGGTCGAAGCAGAGCGCCCAGAGCTTGTGTCCATCGGGCAGGGCGTTGGTGACCCAGATCTGCTTTTTCCAGATGACAGGAGAGGACCAGGCCTTGCCTGCCAGGGGAACCTTCCAGGCGACCCCGTCGCTCTCGGAGAATTCCAGGGGCAGGTCAGCCGGGGTTTTTCCATTCCCGGAGGCTCCCCTGAACTGGTTCCAGCCTTCGGCTGAGATCGTCGCTGTAATAGTAAGGAGGCACAGAATGAACAGGCTGAGGCAGGCGCGCATGACTTGTATCCTTGGGTAAGAAATTCTGAACCAGGATGGCCCGGGTAGGAACCATTGCCTGTCCCTGTATTGGAAGAGACAGGCGGTTTTTTTTCAATGGGTTGCTCGGTTCTCTTGATCCAAGGAGCCTTGCATGGGAGCTGGAACTCATGCAGGATGATGATCCGCCGCCGCCGCGGCGGGCTCTTTTAATCGCCAGCCTGAGAACACCCAAGGGAACCTACATGCACATCAAGCCCAGGACTCTCTCCGTGAGCTTTATCCTGGCGGCCTGCGCCGTCCTGTCTTTTTCTCCGGAAGCGTTCGCCGCGCAGCCCAATATCGTCTTTATCATTTCCGATGATCATGACAATGAGCACCTGGGGTTCATGGGCAATGAAAGCGTCCATACCCCGAACCTGGACAGGCTGGCAAATTCCGGAACAGTCTTCTCCGTGGCCCACCTTCCAATGTCTCGCTGCCATCCGACCCTTGCGAGCTTTCTCAGCGGGCGTTGGCCGCACCAATCAGGAATTTACTACAACTACGGGACAAAGAAGCTCAGCACCAGCAACTCGCTTCCCGCCCAACTGAAGAAGGCCGGCTACGCTACCTATGTCGAGGGGAAGTACTGGGAGGGCGATCCTCGAGAGATGGGCTTCACCCACGGCAAGGGCAAGACGGCCAGGACCTTCGTTCGAAAAGGCCAGGATGACCTTTTCTCCTTCATCGATGAGGTCGGCGGCAAGAAGCCCCTCTTTATCTGGTGGGCGCCCCTGATACCCCATACACCGCACAACCCCCCGAAGAAATACCGCGAGCTTTTCACGGATGTAAAGATCCCGGTGCCTGCGCATGTCTCGGCGGAGAACCAGGAAACCTTTCTCAGGAAGGAGCGGCTGAGCTTCGCGATGGAGGCCTGGCTTGATGATGGGGTGGGGCAGCTCGAGCGGAAGCTCAAGGAGAAGGGGCTCTACGAGAACACTCTCTTCGTTTTCCTCATCGATAATGGTTGGTGTAACGGGCGCCCTTCGAAGGGCTCGCCTTTTGAGAAGGGGGTCCGGACGCCGGTATTCTTTACCTGGCCTGGCAAGATCAAGGGGGCCCAGAGGTTCGGCTGCCTGACCAGCACCCTGGATGTCTTCCCGACCATTCTTGACTACGCTGAGGCTGAGATCCCGGAGGGCATCGCCGGGAAGAGCCTGAGGCCTATTATTGACGGAAAGACGAAGGAGAACAGGGAGGTTCTCTTCGGCGCCAGCTATCCCGCCTTCGCCACCAACGACGACCAGCGGCCTGAGCGTGACATCTACGCGATCTATGCCCGGGACAAGAGATGGAAGTATATTTTCTACCTCCAGGGTGTCCGGGCATCGAGGAACGGAAAATATTTCAGAATCCAGTCGATTGCGACAGAATTTCCCACCAGGAAGAAGGGGGATGAAGATCTATACGACCTCAATGCCGATCCCCTGGAGTTAAAGAACCTCGCGGCCAAGCCAGGGCAGGCTGAGCGAATGAAGAAGATGCGGGCGCTGGCCATCAAGTGGTGGAAGGATACAGGGGGGAAGGCTTTCGATACGCGGCCGCCACCTGCAGATAATGGGGAGCCTCAGTCGAAGGGAGGCAAAAAGAACCGGCGGCAGAAGAAGGCCGGGAAGAATAAAGAAGCCGAGGCGGCGCCGGCTAAAAAGGGGAACCAGGTGCTCTCACGGCACATTACCGTGGCTGTGTTCAAGGGCAAGGAATACCGGCTGTGCAGGGGGCGAACCAGCCGCTGCCCGAAGACCTGCGGCCAGTCCGGGGAATTCGCCGTCTTCGCCGTCGAGGGCTATCTTGAATACGAGAAGCCTGGGAAGTATGGCGACCCGATGAAGAAAATCTTCCGCTTCCAGGTCAGCGATTTCGACAAGAAACCTTTGGAGAATTCACCAGGCAGTAAGATGGTAGCCTCCATGAAGGACGGGGACTATGCCCGGCTTGAATGGAACCATGAGTACGATGGCAGCATGCCTTCGCGGCCAGTTCGGCTGGTCAAAAAGATCGGGAAGGCCGAGGCGCTCACGCTGCTCGAGAAGGCTCGGAAGCCGGGAGGCCAGTAGCTTGGGTTTTCTAAGATTCCTTTTTTTTGTCCTGTCGTGCGGGCTTCCCCAGGTTCTGTTTGCGGGTGAGGATCAACAGCCTCCTAACGTGCTTCTGATTACAGTAGATGACCTGAATGACTGGGTTGTCGGTCTGGATGGACACCCACAGAGCCTGACACCCAACATCGAACGACTTGCGAGGCGGGGTGTTTTTTTTACCAATGCCCACTGCCAGGCGCCGATTTGTAATCCCTCCCGCACCAGCTTCATGACCGGCCTGAGACCGTCCACTACCGGGATCTATGAAAACAGACCCTGGTTTCGCGCCACGGCTCTTAACAAGAACCGGGTCACCCTGACGGAGCATTTCAGCGCCAATGGGTACGAGACATTCACAGCCGGCAAGATTTTTCACGGCTCACGAACGGAGAAACGGTCCTTCGATAACATCGGGCCTACCCCTGGCCAGGTGGACAAGGAGGCGAAGAGAGTCCAGGCGGAGCTTAAGGGGCTCTGGGACTTCGGGCCGCAGGACTATGGGGGCAACAAGAGCAACGATTACAAGGATGCCAGCTGGGTCATCGATCTCCTGGGCAGGAAGCACGCCAGGCCCTTCTTCGTGGCCCTTGGATTCTACAGGCCGCACGTGCCGTTCTACGCGCCTCGGAAATGGTTCGACCTGCATCCGCTTGACAAGGTTCGCCTTCCGAAAGTCAAGCTGGATGACTGGGTCGACCTTCCCGAGGCTGACGGGCCGCAAATAGCATGTTGAG
>DODI01000390.1:0-5995 GCA_003509045.1 Planctomycetota bacterium
CGCTACTACATTTCCGTCGGTGGATACGCCGGCGCCACAGGCGATATCATCCTGAGCTGGGCTTTCGCTAATGAGGCTCCAGTTCCCGGCCCAGGCCCGGCTCCAGAAGGAGGTCCGGTCAACGATGACCTCGCCGACCATCTCGAGTTCGACTCGAGTGAGGGACGGGCGACCGGCAACAGCGATTCCGCAGGTGACGAGGCCTGGGAAGGCGACCTCTTCGGCAGCGCCTCGATCTGGTGGGTTTGGACACCCCCGACCGGCGGGCTTCTGCGTGTTGACACCATCGGCAGTGATTACGATACGACCTTGACAGTTCTCCGCGGCGATTCGCCCGGTGAGCTCTCGGTTATTGGAATGAACGATGATTCCAGTGGGCTTCAGAGCAGGGTCGAGTTCACCGCAGAGGCGGGTGAAAGCTACCTGGTCAGGGTTGCCGGGTATAGCGGCGCCACCGGCGACATCGTTCTCAACTGGCTGGTGCTGGAACCTTCGGGGCCCGTCGATGGTCCTGTCTGGTTCATGCGCTCAGATGCGAACCAGGATGGCCTGTCGGATATGAGTGACGCCGTCGAGATCCTGGCCGAGCTCTTTCTCGGCGAGGGCTCCGGAAGGGGCTGCCCCCAGAGTCTCGATGTCGATGACAATGGGGCCATCGAGCTCACCGACAGCGTCTACCTGCTCACGTTTCTCTTCAATGGGGGAGATGCTCCACCGGCGCCCTTTGGCTCCTGCGGAGCGGATCTCAGTGCAGGTGGCCTCACATGCGAAATCTACGCGCCCTGTGGCGAGTAGCGTTCCAGGCTGAATAGAACAAAGGCCGGTCGGCAGAGTCCTGCCGGCCGGCCTTTGTTTTATCCGGGAATGCCTTTGGCTTATTTCAGGGTCTTGATGCGGACATTCCTGTACTGGACGGGCGAGCCGTGCCCGGCGAAGCCGAAGTGGCCCTCCTTGCGGTCCTTTCCCTTGACCTTCCGTCCCATGAACTTGGTTACCTGGCTGAGGTCGGTATCGAGGATGGTGGTGCCGTTGAGCTCTACGCGTATCTTTGAGCCCTGGACCGTCACCTGCTGGTAGTTCCATTCGCCTACGGGGCGCTGGTAGCCGCGATGGGCGGCGACCATGCCGTAGGCCGAGCCGTGGTACTGGCGCGGGTCGAGCTTGGCGTAGCCCTTGGCGCTGTTGTCGAGCACCTGGAGCTCGCACATTCCCACATAGGCCGTGTCGCCGCCTCCGGGGTAGCGTATGGCGAGCCCGTTGTTTCCGCCGGGGGGCATATTGAACTCGAACCGTACGACGAAGTCGGAGTAGATCTTCTTGGTGTAGATGGTTCCGCCGCCGCGCTTCGGGCAGGTGAGGGCCCCGTCCTTGATCTGGTAGGCGCCGATCGGGCCGGCCCAGCCGGAGAGGTCTTTGCCATTGAAGATCGAGGTGAACTCGTCTTCGCCTGCTTTCGAGAGGAGCTTGTTGGCCTCCTCAGCCCCGATTTCCCTGATGGCGATATTTCGCCAGCGGATCTCTCCGCCGTGGGTCTGGAGCTGGATCGGTCCGTTTCTGCGCAGCGGCAGCTTCCTGTTCCAGTAGTTTTCCATCGGAGCCATATCGACGACCTGCTTGCCGTTGAGCCAGACCGAGGTCCGGTCTCCAACCTGCAGGATCCGGAAGCTGTTCCACTGCCCGAAGGGCTTGTCGGCGAGTACGGATGGGTCTTTGCCGGCGGCGCCCTTGGAATTGTTCCACAGGCCGCCGGAGCCCTTGTCGGCGCCGATACCCCACTTGCCGCCTTCCTTGGTGTAGTCCCAGATCTGCACCTGGGGACTCGCCCTGAGATAGATGCCGCTGTCGGCCTTGGCGACGGTCTTATAGTCGATGAGGAACTCGATGTCGCCGTAGCTCTTGTCGGTGGTCAGGTAGACTCCATGACCATCGTTGACGAGCTCTCCGTTATCAACGCTCCAGTGCTTCTTTGCGTCGGCGAGATCGGCGGCGTGTTTATTCGCCCGCGCCTCTTCGCTCATCTTTGCCAGCTTCTGGGGATTGAAATGCCCCATCCCGCGCCAGCCGGTGAGGTCCTTGCCGTTGAAAATGGAGGTGAAGCCTTTCGGGGGATCCGCCGCCTCGGCGAGGGGGAGCAGGACAGACAAGCCGCAGAGAAGAAGCAGGGGCACGGTGATCTTACGCATGGGTGTGTTCCTCAGGGAAAAAAGAAGCGACCGTGGAGGTTGGCTCGCAGGGTCGAAAACATGGGCGGCTGGAACTGTGTTCCAGCCCGACTATTCCAGGCGGCTTCCAAGCTAACCATAATCGCCGCAGGTGTAAAGACTCTCGCTGGTTTGTTCACGAGAGAACCAATCCGAGGCCTGGCGGCCGAGAAAGAAGAAGCGTCAGTTTTGCCGGGAGGCTTCGCGGCGCAGACGTTCGAGGCTCTGCTGCATTCGTGAACGAGCGGCCTCATCTCTTTCCTGGCCAATGATGTCTTCGAGCTGGGGGAGAGCTTCGACATTGTTGCGCCGCGCGAGAATTTCAGCAGCCTGGGATCTCATATGGGGAGATCGATCACTTGCGGCGATTTGAAGGAAAAAATTGCTCGCCTGCTGGTTTTGTGAGCTGGAGCCTGAGTGGATACCCCAGAGGATGCTGTGGCGGTTTTCACCATCTCTGTGCACCTCGGGGTTGGAGAGGATCTCGCGAGCCCGTCGTATTCCATCATCGTTTCTCCCGAGCATTCGAGCCATCTCGTGGGCGGCCTCGCGGTCCGTTTCACGCCAGAGCTGCTCAGCGATATTGGAAAGCCCGGCTCCATCACTCTGGCGGCTGAGCAGCCGCGCGTAGGCTACCCTCTCGGCGGCGCTCTCGGCGTTCTCGAAGAGGCTTCCTGCCTGTTCGGCGACAAGGTCCGGATAGAGTCTCTCGAGCGACCGGCCCAGGTTCCTGGCGATATCGCTGTCGTTTTCCTTGGAGATGAGGTCCAGGAGTCTTTCCGGCGGCAGACCATTGCGGTTGCCCTCCTCGATGGCGCGCGCGATGGCGCGTCTCTGCTCGGGGTGGGAGCTCGATTCGAGAATATCCAGCATCGCTCCCATGGTCGCCCTGTCGGCGTTACGACTCAGTCCGCGAGCCAGGGTTTCTACAATGTCTTCCCGGTTGCTGTTGGCGAGGAGATCCATCATCGCGGAGGTCGCCTCCGGTCCGGAGGCCTCTCTGAGGGCGCGGGCCAGGGCGCGATCGCTCAACTCAAACTCAGGGTCGGCGGCGGCCTCGAGCAGCAGTTCCAGCCCTTCTTTGCCGCCGTTGCGGGCCATGGCGCGGGCGATGGATTCCTGCGCGCGCGGGTCGTCGGCGACCTCCCTGAGCGCATCTGCGAGAAAGTCCGTATCGAGATCATGGGAGAGGTTTTCGATTCCTTCCGCGACCAGCCTTTGCGACATGCCGGGCGGCTGTTCTCTCAGAAGTTTCATGAGTGTGTCGGGATTGCCATCCTCGAGGGACGCTCTGCCAATGCTTTCCATTAGTGAGCGTTTCTGCTCCCGGCTCCAGTCGTTGTCCATCAGGTCGATCATGGACCCGAGCTCTTCCTTGCCGGCGATGGAGCCCATGGCCTGGAAGAGGACCTCTGGCTTGATATCAGGGCGATCGTCGAGCAGGCCGATGAGAGAATCGACTCCCTCGTCCCCATGCATTTGTCCGTAGGCGCGCGCGGCCTTGGCCTGCAGCTCACGGTGAGGGTCCGAGGCGATGAAGTCGGCAAGCTTCGGGGCGACCTCCCTGGCTCGTTCAGGGGGTAACCTCTCGAGTGAGTCAAGGATCTCACGCCGATTGGCGAGGCTGTTATCGTTGTTGTCGAGAAAGCCCATGACGATCTCGACGCCACGCTCGTCTCCCGCCATGATGAGTGCCTGGGTGAGCGCGTGGAGATGGTCGGAGTTTTCTTCTGTGAGGAGCCCCTCGAGGAAAAGCAACTCTTCTTCGCTCAGCGGTTCTCCGCTGGAATCAGCCAGGTCCTCGAGCATTTCTCCGAGGTCGTCCTTGTTGCCGCTGGCGAGGGCGGCCTGGAGGCCGACCATGATTTCACCCCTGGTGGCGGTGGTCTCTTCAGGCGTTTCACCGCTTTCTTCTTCATCTTTCTGGGATCTGCTTTTTCGCGCGACCGCCTTGCGCCTGTCGGCAGTTTTTGAGTTGCGAGAAGAGTCCTCCAGCCTGCCGGGGTTGTTCGTCGGGCCGCTATTGGCCGTCGATGCGCGCATTTGGGACTGACCATCGATTTCCTTCAGAGAGTCGTTGAGGATGTAGCCCGCAAGAAATCCCATGCCGAAAAGGAAGAGAGCTGAAAGAAGCAGCCCCAGATACATTTTTTGAGCGATCATTAGCATTCAGATAGTGTCTATTGTCTTTGTTTGAGGGTCAATTAAATCCGATGCTGCTACTCCCGCAAACGGGAGGATCAGGTACAGAGTTGGCGATATTATTCGAAAAATCGCTCGCCGTTTACAATCCGCCGCCCCCGGTAAAACTGGACATCGAATTCAGCTTTTTTCCGAATAACTCCTCACTCCCACCCGTGAAACCGGCTCAACGCCTGGGCCTTATGCCGCCGGTTTCGGAGTTTTTTGGTTTTGGGTGGTGCTGGCGCCGCACTTGCTAAAAGCAGCCCCCGGGATTACAATCTCGGAATGAAGCGGAGTTCATCTGACAGGAAAACATTCCAGGCGGCTTATCGACTGGTCGCTTTACTCCTGGTGACAGCCCTCATGTTATCGCATCCCGTTCCCGCACGGGAGTTGCACTATTGCTCCTTCGCCGGGGAACTCATGAGCCCGGGACGAGCTTGTTCGGCACTGGCTGGGTCCTGTTGCGCGGTCCAGCCGCCCGATTGCTGTCGGAAATCGGCTGAGAAAACGGGCAGTCCTTCGAGCTGTCCAGCCATCGCATCTCCTGGCTGCTCCGATTGCTGTCGGGAGTACAGGCTGGCGGAAATCAACCCTCTCATCGCGGAGTTTACAGTGGCCGCGGAGGATCTTGAAGTGGCCCTGCGCGGTTTGCCTGCCGGGCCTGTTGCGCGCATGGCCTCCACGGCTCGGGAGATCTTTTCTTCGCGAAGCATCGGCCCGTCCGATCTTCCCTCTGGGCTCCCCATCTACCTGCTTTCCTGTCGCTTCCTGATTTGATACCGGGCTCTGTTGGCGGTTCAGTACCCGTGTAAATGGGTGGGCTGGCCGTGTGGGCATCAACCTTGCCAGTCAACATATGAAGACACAGGAAGTTATTGAGATGTGGCTTATGCGTAAATTTAATTTATCGAGGCTCCTCCATGCCGTCTTGCTGGCGGCCCTGGTCTCTCCCTCGGGAGTCGTGGCCCAGGACGGCGGGATCGAGGTTCTGGCGGGCCATACGATTTTTGAATCGGGCGCCAGGATCTCTCTGAGTCATCTTTATTCCAGCCGGGGCACCCTTTCCAGCGGTTCCGACGAGGTGCCCAATCCGGATAGCCTGTTGCTGCGGGAACATCGGGTCGTTCTGGGCGTCAACTATGGCCTGTCGCCGGATTTGTCATTGTCCCTTCTGCTTCCGTATGTAAGCAGGGAGGCGAAGCTTCCCGGGTCGGATGCCGGGGGCGTCGAAAGCAGCAGTGAAGGCCTTGGCGACGCCGCGTTGCTCGGCAAGTACAATTTTTTCAGCGAGTACTGGAAACAGAGCGCCTTCCACATCTCCGCGATCGGTGGACTTGAGCTTCCCACGGGCTCATCAAATGAGCGCAGCGGCGACGAACTGTTGGCGTTTTCCATGCAGCCCGGCAGCGGTTCGCTGGATGCGATCGGCGGCCTGGCTCTGACGCTCAGCACCGGCAGGTTTCGTTTTGATGCGCACGCGATCTACAAGGCCAATAGCGAGGGGAGCGAAGATTTTACCGATGGTGATTTCTTCTCCCTGGGCGGCAGCTTCGCCTACCGGTTTTATCATGCCAGGTATCCGGGTCCATCGGCGAACGCCAAGATTG
>DODI01000137.1:0-9443 GCA_003509045.1 Planctomycetota bacterium
CGGCTCCCGATTTAGAGGAACCGCAGGTTCCGGCTCCCGATTTAGAGGAACCGCCGGTTCCGGCTCCCGATTTAGAGGAACCGGTTCCCGGTCCAGCGGATGCAGACGATTCCGATGCGGAAGCCGGCGTTGATATCAGTGCAGGGACGATCTAATGAGGCATCGTAAGAGCAATAAGAGACTCGGGCGTAACACGGCCCATCGCCTCGCGTTGAGGCGTAACCTGGTTCGCAGCCTGTTTCTCTCTTATAACGAGAACAAGTACATCCTTACTACGGTCGAGAAGGCCAAGTTCGTGAAGCCGTTCGCTGAAAAGCTGATTACGCTGGCCAAGGACAATACGCTTCACAACTATCGGCGGGGGCTGAAGCTTCTTGGCGATGAAGATGCCGTCAAAACTTTGTTCGATGACATCGGGCCGGCCTACCGGGAGCGTCCCGGCGGCTATACCAGGATTGTTCGTACAGCTAAGAAGCGACTGGGTGACAAAGCCAGCATGGCTCTGTTCGGATTCGTTCTCGACCGGCCGGCTGAAACCGTCGCGGTAGCTGACTCGGCGGCGGAATAATCATCCGGCTGCGTTCAGTTGTGGCTGGGTCTTCCCGCTGAAAATAAGGTGAGTTCCTGCGTCTCGCAAGCCGCTCGCGTGTGCGCATAGAGAAGCTCCTCCGGCCTTCCCGTGGGTTCGAGAACCGTCCGTCAACCCGAAAGCCTGCGTGGGCTGCTTTGCGAATGAACGTGTCTCTCCTGGGGCATGTTCGCAGCTATTCGTCGGCCTTACGGCCTTGATGCGCCCGCAGGGCGGCAGGGGCATCCTTGCGCCCTCCCTCTCTTTTTGCCAGCTTTGTGGACAGCGAGGGGGGGAGGCCTGAGAATAAGGGGGTCTTACTTGTCCTTTCTCCCGCCGCAGCCATTGGGGGGCGAACCTGACAGTCCGAGGAGGAGAGAAGTGCAGAAAATCCGCCTGGCCCTGTTCGCATTGCTGGCAGTTCTTACTGTTCAGGGATGCGGGCATCTACCGATGCGTGGAGGGGCTGAGGGTGTTCCGGGTGGTCCTGCTCCTGCGATTGAAGGCGCACTCGCTGTGTTGCGACCGGTTTACCCGTCAGGTCCGATTGCCCTGGAGGTCTTGGATGGGACCTCGTCGTGGCAGCGAAACAGATTTGGGTTTCAGGTCTATTGTGATCAGGCCGGTGACTTCAGGGGCATTAGCGGAGAATACTACAGGTCCTTGCGCTGCAAAGGGGCCATTGCGAGTCCCTTGATCGCGATCGCCCCTATCCTGGGAGGGGAAGGAGAGGACTATCTCGTTGCCCGCTTTATTGCGCGGGAGTGTTGTCGGTGGGGATTTTCAGCTTATTTTCTCTACCAGGAGCGATCCATATTGTCGCCTTCGAGGGATGCGCTTGGGCTCGAGGCGCGAATGCGCCGGGCGGTGAGAGACAACATCAGCGCCCTGGATGCTTTTTCAACTCTCGATGAGATCGATTCTGAACGAATGGGCTCCTTCGGCGTCAGCCTTGGTGCGATCAGGAATGTTGCCTTCATTGCCGCCGAACCGCGATTGAGGGTCAACGTGCTCTGCCTTGGTGGGCTGGATCTAGGTGGGATCATCAAGGAGTCGAGGGAGAAGATGATATTGCGATACCGTTCAACCCGAAAGGAGATGGAGGGAATGTCAGCTGGCGAGGTCGAAGTCGAATTCCAGCAGTATTTCTTCTCAAATCCCGCGAGATTGGCTGCGAGTATCTCCCCAGGAGAGGTCTTGCTCTTCCTGGCGGTCTATGATGAGGTGGTTCCCTACACTGAAGGGCTGGATCTTCGTCGGATGTTAGGGGGCCCTGAGGCTTATCTGCTGCCTTTGGGCCATTACACAGCCTTTGTAGCCGCTCCCTGGATTACTTCGACTGCTCTCGAGTGGGTTTCTGCAGGCTTACGCCAGCTCCGACACCCGGCAGCAGCCCGGAAGAAATGACCTAAGTCATTGTTATTCAGCAGGTATGGTAATTCGTTCGAATTGGCTTAGATCTTCACTTTGCGAACTGTAAAATTGACGCTGTGGATTCGACTAGTGTTTGATTGACTTGTTTTTGGGGTGCCAGGCGCTCCGAACCATCAATCGCCTGAGAATCCCGGGAGAGTAAAACCAATGAAGAGGTCCTCTCTTGGATAAAGAAAAAAGCTGGCCTGGTCGGCCCCATTTCTTTTTCACTGCCGGCGCGAGTCACGGTGGAAGGAATCGGGATGGTCTCAAACGAACTCTCAGTTAGGGTTCTATTTCTTTTTTTAACTGAGATTGACTAGCCTAGTTTGTAGAAGTATCATCGGTCCCTTAGTTTGGGATTAGGATCTATTAGCCTTCTGCGACGTATAAAGTAACGAGGAAAACGCGTCGCGGAAAAATCGTGCTGGCCATTCCAGTGTGAAGACATGTTGCTGCTTAGACTTTCATGATTTTGAGAGTTTCGTGTTGAGGTGCATGGGTCATGAGGCCTGGCTCTTGACAACAATCCAAACCGGCAACTCGACCTGATTCACCTTGGATCTGACCCAGCAGAATTTTTTGAATCACTCACCAAATTCAAACCAATCTTTGTGTCTCCCGAGGGGGGACTGTTTTTCAGTTGTCTAACAACTCCAATTCTGTAGTGAGTTGATTGTCTTTCCCGACTCACGATGAGTTTCGGAGATTACGGGTTAAATCAGTAGGTGTTAGTCTGAAATGCCTCTAGGAGGAAAAATGAAACGAAAGTTATTGGGTTCTCTGCCAGTGATTTGCGCTTTGGTTTGCACGAGTACCGTGTATGGCCAGTCCATGTCTCTTGGCGATGCCACCGGAGAGTTTGGTACGGTAGTTGATGTGTCTCTGAGCCTCGGCTCGGACAATGATGTCCAGGGACTCGTCGCCACATTTGATTGGGATGACAGCAACGGATCAGGTGTGGACCTGGTTCCTTCAGCCGCCCTGGCTGATGCGGATGTCGTTCAGACTCGGATCGAGTCAGGTTATGGCGTGATGGGTGTCGTCGTTGACACCGATGGCGCCGGCCCCGTGGCGATCCCCGCTGGCGATAGTGTTGTCGCCACTCTGAAGATCCAGTGCGGAGATGGCCCGGCTGCTTCCACCACCGCCGTCAACTTCCAGGACGGTTCCTATGCCACCGTCGATGGTGGTCCGGCCCTGGACAACATCATTGTTGTCGATGGCCAGTCGGTAGGAGCGGACGATGGCCTTGGCCTCAATTCCGGTTCCTTCAGCTGTACGCCTCCCCCGCAGCGAATGAGTATTCGCAACGGTGGAAACGTTGGTGACAGCCTTGAAGGCTCCGCCCGCGTCCTTCTCAGCGCCCACAGCGCAGTCGAAGGTTTTGTCACTGCCGTCTGTCATGGCAATGGCATCACCCTTGACTCGATCAGTGTTGGCTCTGCCGCTGCAACTGCTGACTTCTCGACCGAAGAGGTGAGCGAGGCTGGCGGTGCCCTGGGCGTGGTTATGGATCTTGAAGATCCCGTTGCCAATCCGCCCGTGATTGGGCCTGGCGATGGTCTTCATATCGCTACCTACAACTACACCTGTAACAACAACAGCAACATGACCGTTCCGCTGACTCTTTGTGACGGTGTTCTTGGTGATCCCGCCAAGGATAACCTGATTGTTCAGGGTGGTCTCTCGGTCGGCGCAGCTGACGGTCTCATTCTCGAGAACGGCACCTTTACCTGCAGTCCTGTCGTGATTGTCATTCCGCAGGAGAACTGTAACAACGGTGTTGATGACGATGAGGACGGCCTTGTGGATGCCGACGATCCCAATTGTGCGACAACGTTCCTTTGCCAGGCTCGCGGCGGCGGTGAGATCACTGCCGGCTATGGCGGCTCGGTCGAGGTTTGCTTCGCGATCTTCAACCCCGAAGACAATGCCGTTGGTCTTGGTCAGCCTGACCACCTGCAAGGCTTTTCGATGGCGGTGACCTTTGATTCGGTCCTGACCGCCAGTGAGAACCTTGACACCAGCGGCACGATTCTCGAGGCTCTTGGCGCTGAGTTCGTCAATATGCAGGTCGACAATGACGACAACGACGGTGATGGCCGCGAGCTTATCATCGGTGTTCTGGTCGACGCCCTGCCTCCTTTTGACGGAACCTCGATCCCGCCCCTGTCGACTTCGCAGCCCATGGGCTACGTCACCTTCGACGTCGAAGATGACTCAGCTCTCTGTGGAACCAGTGTTGATATCAGCTTTACTGACGGTATCAATGGCGTCGGCCGAGTGCCGATCAAGAACCTTGTCTCTGCAGAGAACCAGTCGCGCAGTCCTTCTCTGGAGTCCTGCAGCGTCGGTATCTTTGGAGACGAGTTCTTCTTCCGCGGCGACTGCAACTTCTCCCTCATGGGGACGATGTCTGTCGATATTGCGGATGCCGCCTCTGTGATCGCCTATCTCTTCCTGCCCGGTGCCTGGCAGTTCCAGCCCGGCTGTCTCGACGCCTGTGATGCGAACGATGATGGTCGCGTGGACCTGGCGGATTCGGTAGGGATTCTGATGTATCTCTTCCAGGACGGCATGCAGCCGCCCGCTCCTGGTCCCGGTTGGGACAAGGCCTCGCAGGCCGGTACGCCTGCTGGCAGAGATCCGACAGAAGACAGTCTCGACTGTGCTCTCGGAGCCAGTTGTGACATTGTCGCTGGCCAGTAATCTGTTTCCGGGAAGGCTCTACCCGTCGGCATTAGCCGACGGGTAGAGCCGGCTCCCGGCTTATATATACTTCGCAGAGGGACGCGGCCTGCTGAGGCCTTCGGTAGCTCTGCCTGGATCGTGGGGCTGAGCTGGTTTCCCGGGGGGGGGAGACGCCAGCGGGAAAAGAAGAATACGAAACAACGGATTCCCCGGATCGTAAAGAAAAGAGTGTCCGCTCGAGCCTGGGGGAGCTGAAGTGCGAATAAGGCGGAAACTCATCTTCGGAAACAAAGACCAACCGACGGGCTGTTTCGCCCGAGTTAATTGAAAGTGAATAGGAGAATATGATGGGTAGGATCTCAACCACCCTGGTCGCTGGATTCCTCTGTCTCTGTTGGACAGCGGCTTTAGAGGCTCAAGGTACCTTTAGCTACGGTTTTGAGGATGCACCTGCAAGCATCCAGGCGGAGGCGGGATCAACAGTACCTTTCCAGGTTAAGTTGATTCTCAGTTCCAGCGAACTTGACGGCGCCTCGGGTCCCCAGGGCTGGTCTCTGGGTGTCGCCAATGATGGAGTCAATGTTTCAGCTGTGACCACCGCGGGTTCGGCTGCGGCCGATGTCGCCGACGGCGGCCTTCGAAGTACCGGCTTTGAGGTTTTTGAGATTGTCAATCCTGACAACAATGGCGGCCAGCAGGGTATCGTCCAGGCCCTGGTGCTCTCTTTTGTCATGCCGATCACCTTGCCTCCGAATACCGATCAGATTATTGGCCTCGTCGATTACGAGGCTACGGTAGGAGCCGAGGCATCTACTGGAACTGTCGAGTATCGCAATGGCCTGGTTGGCTCGGGCCAGCCGGTGAACAACGATGTCACCTTTGAGGGTCAGACGGCTACGCCGACCCTGTCGGCCCTTACTATCAACATTGAGCCGCCTCCACCGCCGGAGGCTGACTGTGAAGATGGTGAGGACAACGATGGCGATGGTGCTGTTGATTGCGACGACTCCGATTGTGCCGATGCGGCGGTTTGTGCCGGCGGTACGGATCTCAAGCTTGGTACTCCGGACAATCCGGATGCCTCCCAGATCGTTCTCTGTTCCTCAGAGGGCGGCGGAGAGGCGCTGGTGACTGCCTATATTGGGCCGAATGATCCCAACGATCCCCCGAACGCGGGTGCCCAGGGTTGGTCACTCGGAATCGAGCACAACCCCGCCGAGCTCACGATCACCAACGACACCTACCCGACAACCTCGGGAACGGTTGCCGGTGATGTGAACGATGGCGGGATCAGGAGTACTGGATTTGAGAAGACCGAGATTATCGATCCAGCCAGGAATGGTGGTCGTGCCGGGCTTGTTTCAGCCGTGGTACTCTCGTTTACCATGCCGATCGTTCTCGATGCCACCCAGGATCAGTCCATACTCCGGGCGCGCTACGTCGTAGCCGAAGGCGCCGGGGGAGAGGGCTTCTCCTCGGAGATTAACTTTACCGATGGCTTGATCGGCGCCGGCCAGCCGGTTGATACCGTACTGACGGTCCAGGGCCAGACGGTGGCTCCCCGCGAGATGAGCGGGATTACGGTTGTCCATAGCGAAGATGCCTGTTCGCCTCCCAGCGCCGTGTTTGTGCGCGCAGATGCGAATAATGATGACAAGGTCGATATTGCCGATCCGATCTATACGATCAACTGGCTCATTCGCAATGGCCCGACCCCGGCCTGTATCGCTTCTGCGGATTCAAATGACGACGGCAAAACCGATATTTCGGATGCGCTGTTTACGATCGCGTACAGGTTCATGGCTGGTCCCGTACCGGCGGCTCCTTTTCCCTCCTGTGGCGAAGATGCTACGCCGGACGGATTGGCTTGCGAGAGTTCTTCCTGTCCATAAGATCGGGTTAAGATAGGGTTGCTTGGGCGGCATCTTCGAGATGCCGCCCATTTTTTTTGCCTCGAGACAGGGCAGGGGAAGGGTCTTTTAAAGAAAAAATATGGGGCTTCCATCGGGGGCGTCAGGCGGTACACTCGATGACTCAGGTTTTTGAAAGGATGGGTAGGTTTGCCCATGGTGTCTTTTCTCTGATCTGAGTTCTCAGGCTTCGAGAGAGTTTGGACTCGAGCCATTTAGTCGTGCTTCGGTTCGCAGAGTCGTGTCGAGGGGTTGTTTGGAACTCCCTCGCCGTGTCAGGTGAGCCGGTTTTATTGTGAGACCCCTTGCTCATCGTGGGCCGGGGTGTTCGCTTCCGTCTTGCAGGCGGAGAGTAAGAGATGGCTTTATGCTTCCAGGAAGTCCTGGTTTCCTATTGCTGTGACTGTGACTGTAACTATTGATTCACCGGTTGAGGCTATATGGGCTCACCTGGTGGTTCACTTCAATTAACGATAAGGTCAATGCGGCCCCGGGGGGGGGAGATCTATCTTGATAGATCGGCGGTTGCCGCAGGGACTTTTTGATTACTGACAATATGGAGGAGAATGATATGAAATATCTTCTCGGAAGCTGTTTCGGTTTTTTGACGGCATTCTGCCTGGCAGGTGTAGTCAATGCCGGGGATTGTGAGAATGCGTCGCTGAGCATCGCGATTGTCGACGAGGCCATTGTCGAATCCGCTGATATCAGCGCTCTTGATGGTATTGACGGGCCTCGTCTCTCAACCGTCTATGCCGCTGAGGGTGAGATAGGTACTGCTACTGTACATGCGGCGATTGTCTCCAATGGCATCGCTGCCGGCGGTGTCCAGGGCTGGTCACTTTCCGCCTTGGTTACCGGAGGAATCCCCACCGGTGCGAACCTTGATGGCACCGCTGGCGCTGATGTCAGCCAGGGTGGACTGCGCAGCGTCGGTTTTGAAAAGACCGAGGTCGTGAATCCTGATCGCAACGAAGGAGCTTTAGGCGCGGTGAGTGCCGTGGTGCTCTCCTTCACCATGCCGATTACCTTGGGCGGTTCTGGAACCGCTGGCATCTTGAATATCGAGATCGCCACCTCGGAACCCCTGGGTGCCGAGCCCCAGGAGGTACGGGTTGCGTGGCAGGACGGTCTCGTTGGCGCTGGTCAGCCGGTCGCGAATGTCGCCACCGTCAGCGGCGCCACGGCCGATTTCTGTACGTGCCAGGCCGCCGATGTCGTTTTTGAGAGGGTCGTCTACCCTTCCTTCCTGCGCTGTGATCCGAATGATGATGGCCAGTCCAATATCGCTGACGCGATCTTCATTGTTAACAGTCTCTTCCGCGGCGGGGCGGCGGCAACGTGCCTTGCCAGCATTGATTGTAATGGAGACGGACTGAATGACGTTTCCGACGCGCTCTATAATATCGCCTTCAGATTTTCCGGAGGCCCGGCGCCAAGTGCTCCGTATCCATCCTGTGGAGAGGCCGGCGATGTTGATTGCGAGTCGTCGATTTGTAATTAGGTGAGTGAAATCTGAGCCGGGCTTGAATTACCGTCAGGTTTCAAGCCTGGAATATACTGAGTCTGAAGAGACGGCCCTGGTGAGCTGAAAGCTTCCTGGCCCGTCTCTTTTTGATGTTAGTGGAGAGTTAAGTATTTCACTCGAAAGCCCTCAGCAGGTAGCTCAGGAAGCTTTTCTCCAAAACTAGTTTCTTTTATTAAATGCTAGTATCTCAGTGTGTAATCAAGGGATAGAATCGCTTTCGCATAGTGTTATCGGACCAGTGTCTTCTCTTCAGGGTCATGAAAGAGGGAGGCTGGTTTTAAATAGAAATTGTGATCCGTGTCGTGAGACGACGACTTGTTCCGACTCTTGGGATTTCAGATAGCTGCATCCGGAAATTCAACATTCCGGTTGGCATGATATCGATTCCGGAGAACGAGGGGATCGTGTTTAGTTCCGGGAGGAAAAAATGAGAAGTCTGGTTTTCCGTGGCGTAATCCTTACAGGATTACTTGTACTTGGAGCCGGCACCGCTTCTGCGCAGCCGACTTTCGATCTTGCAATCGGCGGCGGCGGAGATGTAGCCGGCAATCCTGATTCGGCTCATTCTATCGAGCTGACCTGCACCATGTCCCAGGGAGGGGATGCGGCTGGCGGGGCCCAGGGGTGGTCGATCAGCCTGGCGGCTGAAGGTTGTGTCGCGATCACTGGAATTACGACAGATGGAACGACTGCGGCCGATGTCTCACAGGGCGGTCTTCGCAATACCGGTTTTGAAAAGAGCGAAACGACCACCGAGGCTGGAGCGGGATCTCCCTGCGATGGCCTTGAAGGTGCCGTGAGTGCCGTGGTGCTGTCTTTTGTGCAGCCTATCACCTTGCCCGCCGATTCCGTCAACGAGATCGCCAAGGTCGCGGTTGAGGCGACGATCCCTGCTGAGGGCGGCGCGGGTACCGTGTCTTATGCCGATGGGTGTAAAGGCGCCGGGCAGCCGGTCGAGAATACGGTCACCTGGAACGGCCAGACGGTCGATCCGTCCTTCTCTTCGGCAACCATCAACTGCATTGCCGCGGTTACCTGTGAGGGTGCGAGTCCTAACCTGATCTTCCAGGCCGAGAGCATCGGTCAGGCTGCTGAGTTGAACGCCGGTATGCTGACAGGGACAGTCGATGATGATGCTTCCCTCTCGGTTGAGGTGCCTACCGGAGGGATTGGAGCGGTCGACGTTTTCGCCGCGATTGTCAGTAACAATACGGGTGGCGACGGGGTGCAGGGCTGGTCGCTCTCAGTTGCCGCCAACGGCGGCGTGAACGTCGTCGGAGCCACGACCGATGGCACCTCCTCTGCAGATGTCAGCCAGGGTGGACTGCGC
>DODI01000137.1:9741-9868 GCA_003509045.1 Planctomycetota bacterium
ATGTCAGCCAGGGTGGACTGCGCAACACCGGCTTTGAGAAGACCGAGGTGGTCAATCCGGACAACAACGGCGGCCAGCAGGGCGCGGTAAGCGCCGTGGTGCTCTCCTTTACCATGCCGATCACTCT
>DODI01000255.1:0-3315 GCA_003509045.1 Planctomycetota bacterium
CCTCGGCCGGCGCAACGATACAGACCACTCGAACCTCGGGAATGGAAGCGAAGGCATCAAGAGAGTAGGTGATCAGCGGGCGACCTCCCAACTCCATGAACTGCTTGCGTCCGGGATTCTCTCCGGATCCAAAGCGGGTACCGGAACCCGCGGCGGCCAGCACGACCCCGAAACCGCCTGAGCTGCCGCCTGTTTTCTTCATGTCTCAACCTTTGCGAGCTTGCCGAAGATCATCTTGCCGGTATTTGTCTGCAGGGCGCTGGTGACCTGGACGCCAACCTCGTGGGCAACATTCTCTGCGGCGTCTTCAACAACAACCATCGTCCCGTCACGCAGGAATCCGACCGCCTGGCAGTCATCTCCGGGTCTCTGCAGGCGAACCCGCACAAGCTCTCCTGCTGTATCGAGCCGCTTCGGGTTCTTGCGATCGCCCAGCCATCTTTACTCAGATTCTCTCGTAAGGATGAAACAATCGCCTGTATTCGTCCTGACAGAAACGATCTGTCATGCCGGCAATATAGTCGGTGATCACCTGGTAAAGATCATCATCTCCCGCCTGCCTGGCATAATCCGGCGGAAGCTGCCTTGGGTCCCTGGCGTATTCAGTAAAGATCTCGCGGATAAAGCGCTTCGCCTTCTCCTGCATCTTCATCGTCCGGTAGTGCCGATAGACCTTGCTGTAGAGAAACTCTTTGAGCTCCGCCCGCCTTGCGGCCATTTGCGGAGAGAGGGCCGCAAGGAGCCCCTGGTGAGACCGCACATCTTCCACAGATGAGATGCCGTTCTCCTTCAAGCCCTGGAGAGTCGTCTCGACAAGGTCCTGGATCTGCAGATCGATCAGGCAGGAGACCGTCCGTGCGGCCAGGGTCTTCTCATCGAGGTTGGCTCCGAGCTGTCCCAGCACCTGCTCCTCCGCCTCGCCCCAGAGGCTGGTCTGCCTCAGGTCTTCAAAAGTGATGAACTTCGCGCGCAGGCCGTCATCTATATCATGACTGGAATAGGCCAGTGAGTCAGCTAGATCGGAAAGCTGAGCCTCGAGCGGCGGCTGCAGGCCAGGCTCAAACGCCTCTGCAAGGGTCTCGGAAAAATGGTCGCCGTGCTTGATGATCGCCTCCCGAATCTCCCAGCACAGATTGAGCCCCTCGAATTCGCTGTAGCGCTTCTCCAATACATCAACGACCCGCAGCGTGTGAGCATTGTGGTTGAACCCACCATGATCAGCCATCAGTTCATCAAGAGCATCTTCGCCGGCATGACCGAAGGGAGGATGGCCGAGATCGTGAGAGAGCGAGATCGCCTCGCAGAGATCCTCGTTCAGCCCCAGAGCACGGGCTATCGAACGCGCGACCTGCGCGACCTCGAGGGTATGGGTCAGACGGGTACGGTAGTGATCGCCCTCATGGTTGACGAAGACCTGGGTCTTGTATTCAAGTCGGCGAAAGGCCGTCGAGTGAATGATCCTGTCCCGATCGCGCTGAAAAATAGTCCGGGAGGGAGAGTTCGGCTCCGGGTGCCGACGACCGCGACTCTGACTGCTACGCATAGCGTAGGGCGCAAGGGTCGCGTCTTCCCGCTCGTGAATCGCCTCAATATCTACCAGGGAAAATTCTTCGCTCATCTACTTCCGCTTTCCTCGCAACTCACGCAAATGAAACAACGCCCGCTCCATTATGCTCTCCCCTGCTCCGATCTCCACCGGAGAAACCAGCGGATCCGCGCCATACCCGCCCTTTCCTACGGCCTCTCTTGTCGGAAAGTACTGGTGGTAGCCATTGCAGTAACCCAGGAAGAGTAAGGACCTGAAACCTGAGCGCTTCCTCACATCCAGGGCGTGGCCGCAAAAAACCTCCCCCGACACTCCGACCACAGCCAACTCGCTGTTGAGAACCGCCACGGTCAGCACAGGGCGAACCCCCTCTGAATACTCCTCGATGTAGGCATCCACCAGGTCCTTGAAAAAAGCCACGCAATACTTCAGGTAGGTCAGCCTGTCGGTAAGATCGACACGCAGCTTCGGAAAGCTCAGCTCCTCGGTACGTATCGAAAGACCGGGCTGCGCGGGCGCCGCCGGCTTCACGGTTTTCGCGAGGGAAACGACCTGCTTTGCGAGCTCCGCCGCGTAGGCCCTGGTATCCTGTCCATCCAGCTTCACCGAGAGATCCCCGGCCGCTCCCTGGAGGAAAACGCAGACGCCGCCAAGCGCCTTCTCCACCAGGTCTTTTAAAATCCCGGGGTAGTCCGAGGAGTACTTCATCAGGATGGCCGGCAGGGTCGTTGGATGGGCGGCGTAATTCACCACGGTGGCGATCGAGGAGTCATCCAGGGCTACGACCCTGACAACAGAGAGAGTCCTGTCCACCGGCGCGCCGACGCGCCGGTCATGGCGGTTACGGTTAAGATCTACCTGCCGGCTGGCCAGACCCATCTTCGCGGGCCTCAAGGATTTCACCGCCGAGGCGGAGGCTGCCACGATCCTGTCGACCAGCGTCTTGATGTAGGCGGCCGTCAAACCGGTCTTCTCGAGCTCCATGCAGGGACCATGATGGGTATGAGATGCGACCAGGAAGAGGTTCCCTATTCCTGCTTTTTCAAGCAAGGCCTCACGGATCTTCTTCATCGTGGAACGACCTGGAGCGCGGCCCATATCCATGCCGATGAGCGCCAGCCTGTTCTTCGAACGACGAATACCCGGGATCGAACCGCCGCCATTGAATTCCAGCACGAGAACCGAAACCTCCAGGTTGTCGCGGGCCTCCTTGCAGGGAAGATCCCGCCGCCCTCCATAACCCCAGAGCGGTAGCCCGGGCGGCGGCGTGATGTCGACAACTGCGGCTCCAGCCCGGAGCTCCCCGGGGCTGCCCGGATCCCCGCACAGCCCCGCCGCTGACAGCAACGCGACGAGAAAAACCGTCCGTCCGCGATGGGCAATATTCAGATATCCCGCGGCCATTGTAGAGTAAGCTGTCATTCTACCGACACCCTTGAGCAATAGAAACTGACCCCTCCAGATGGCAGTTTAGCCCATCAGGGAGCTAAAACAAATCGCCCTTGTTCGAAAGGAGACGAGGAGTTGGCCGACAGCAATGAGCAGGCGTCTGATCGCGACAAGGAAGACAGCTGGTCCTGGCGTGTCGCTGCGGCGGAAGAAAACGCCGGGCTGGGACTGCTCTATGAACCGGGGAACTGGGGCGACATCCTCAAAGGAACCTGGGCCCGGATCGTCACCTCGTTGTTGCCCCTGGAAGCATCACATCAACGTGTGACCTGTCTCGACTCCTGGTGCGGAGCCCCCGACTATCCGCTGCTCGAGACCAC
>DODI01000255.1:3709-8594 GCA_003509045.1 Planctomycetota bacterium
GGAAGGCTCGCCAGCACGGGCTCGCTTATCCGGCAGGGCCTGCTGGAACGAGGACTCCAGGTTGAGCTCAGGGTCTTCGACTCCGACCCCGACAGGCTCGACAGGTGGAGCGAGATCCCCGGGACAACGGCCCTGTCAATTTCATCCGGGGAAGAGGCGCTGAAGGAATCCGAGGCGGAGCTTGTTCTCGTCGACCCCTATGATTTCCTCGCCTCCTGGGAGGAGATCCTCCCGCGCCTGGTCGAGCTTGCGAAGAGCTCGACCGTGCTCGTCTACATCTACAACAGGGCGCCGCGCGGCGGCCAGCATACACGCGATTACAACAGGTTCAGAGCTCGGCTCGAACAGCTGGGAAGCAGCTACGCCGCCGGGCGCATAGGAAGCGACATCGTGCTGCCGAGAGCCTTCCATGAGATGGTTCTTCTGGCCCCCCCGGGTGTAACCGGACTCCTCGAGAACGAGCTCGCCAGAGCTACCCGCCAACTGGCCTGCAAGATGAGTACGGCCGGCTGCTTTGAACGCGGCGGCCCCTGAAGGCTGCCTGGCTCAGCTTAGCCGGGCATGCAGGTCGCGCGCAGACAGGCGCTGACTTCATCCAGCCCCCTGGCATCGATCATCTGTCCAAGGGCCTGCAGCTGCGGAAAGATGCGCTCGAGAGCGCCATTGTAATCCTGTCCGCTCGAACAGATCGTGGCCCCGATCATGGTGATCATGAAGTCCACGGCGTCCGTATGAGAATGACATTCATCCGAGGCGTGCTGGTCCGTCCCCCAACGTTCCTGCGGATTGCTTTTCACGGTATTTCTCCTCGTTTCAGTACCCGATGAAGAATACAGCAGGAAAAGGAAGGCGTCGAACCGGCGTAGGCTGACATCATTCCCGGTCGATTGAAGTTCCCTTAAAACAGTCGTCCGGAGGCCCACAGGCAGAAAAAACCGGCCGCCGCCGGCTCGCCGGTGTGCCTGCTCGGACCTTTCTTGGTATCCTTTGCGCAGGAGCGCTCACCATGCGGGAACTGTCCAGATGAGAGACGACCAGGAAATAGACAGAATTGCCGGGGAAATGCGGGAACATTTCCGGACCGCGGGGCAGGAACACGTCTTCACCTTTTGGGACCATCTGGAGGCCCCGGCCCGCCGCAGCCTGCTGAATCAATGCGAAGGACTTGAGCTCGAGTTGCTGGAAAATCTCTCGAGCCTGGCCCCCTGTAGCGCCGCAGCCGAGACGGGTGAGCTGCTTCCCGCTCCCTGCCTTCGGCTCGAAGCGGAACCTGAAAATGGGACCAGGGCCGAGGCGCGAGAGAGAGGTGAAGCGCTGCTGGCGGACGGAAAGGTCGCCCTCCTGCTGGTAGCAGGAGGGCGGGGCAGCCGCCTGGGCTGGGATGGGCCCAAGGGCTGCTTTCCTCTCGCGCCCCTTTCAGGTAAATCACTCTTCGAGATCCATGCGGCGAAGATTCTCCGCCTCCGCTCGATCTACAGCGCCCCCCTGCCCTGGTACATCATGACCAGCTCGGCGACGGACGAAGCGACCCGTGACTACTTCGAGCGGCAAGACCACTTCGGTCTCCCGCCAGGCGATGTCTTCTTCATGCGGCAGGCATCTCTGCCGGTCATCGACGAGAGGGGCAAGCTCATCCTGGAGACACCAGGCAGCATCCTCCTCAGCCCCAACGGGCATGGCGGCTGCTACAGCGCGCTGCGGGATTCCGGAGCCCTCGCGGATGCACTTGCCAGGAAGATCGAGCATCTCTTCTACTTCCAGGTCGACAACCCGCTCGTCGACCTGGCGGACCCGGTATTTGCCGGTCTCCACGATCTCTCCAGAAGCGACATGAGCCTGAAGGTGCTGAAGAAAACCGGGCCAGGCGAGAAGATCGGCGTGGTGGCGACCCGGGATGGCCGTCCGGAGGTCATCGAATACTCCGACCTGCCGCCGGACAAGGCGAAGCTTACGGATCCCGGGGGAGAGCTCATCTTCGCCCTTGGCAGCATCGGCATCCACCTGCTGCGCAGAGGCTTCATCGAAGAACTTCTCGCGGCTCCCTCCCCCCTGCCCCTGCACCCGGTAAAAAAACGGGTTTTGGGGATCGATGAACACGGCCGGGAGCTGGAGCTCGATGCGACCCAATTCGAATCCTTCGTCTTTGATGCCCTGCCGCTGACCCGGAGGCAGCTCAACATCGAGACCAGGCGCGAGCGGGAATTCGCGCCTGCCAAGAATCTCGAGGGCGTCGACTCGGTCGAGACCTCCCGGACCCTGCTGATGGATGAGCATCGGCGCTGGCTCTCCAGCGCTGGTATCACCGCGCGGGGAAAACTCGAGATCGACCCCATAGCGGGCATCTCTCCTGATGATCTTGCGGGGGAACTCGCCCCTTGGAAGGGCGAGGTTTTTGAAGAGGCGCTCCTCATCTCCAGGGGGGACGACGGAGGACTCTCACTCGATGAGAGCCCGGATGAGCCGGGCTCAGCTGACCGATGAAATCAACAGGTTGCGGGGAGTCACCGAGGGCGGGCAGAAGGTTCCGACCCGGGCCGGGCGTCCCGCCTCCTCGATAAAGAGCGCTCGATCGAGGGCGATCCACACCTCGAGGGGCCGACGAAAAAGCGACCTGAAGATTCCCAGGCCCCGTGCCTGCAGAGCCCGTTCCCGACCCGCCCTCTCGGCTATGCCCTCATCCCAGGAAGCCGGAAGCTCGAGGGAAGCCTCGGCGCTGATGCGACGGCAGAAATCTCCGAAGGAGAGATCGAAATAACGGCGCGGCAGCGCGCCCTGGGTCGTATACCGCTGGGTAGATTTCTCTCTGCGGACCAGCAGGTCAAGTCCCAGCCTCCAGGCCAGCTCCCGGCGCCTCGATCCCCGTTCACGCGGACTCGCGACCCACTCATCCTGGCACGCCAACCGCAGACCGTGCCGGTCGATTCCCAGCCCGGCCTCCCGCCCCCTTGCCGAGAGAGGCCGGTAGCTCGAACCCTCCCGCAGCTTGTTGTAGCAGCAGGATGAAACTGCCAGGGACCGGACCTTTCGAGAAACACACTTCTCGAGCAGTTCATCGGTAAGACTGCCGCAGGCATGCAGCCCGACCACCGCCGTATCCTCTCCGAGCAGGAGCGCGGCCTGGTCGTCAAAGACATCAAGCGGCGTAAAGGAACAGTTCGCGCCGGATTTTTCCGCCGCCTCGAGCGCCTGCTCGCGCAGGGCCTCACTGCGCTCAAGCAGCAGTGCCGGAAGGCCGCTCAGGAAAGAGACCGTTCGTCCGAGGCACCCCTTCCCGGCGCACCAGTCGACAACCCGGGCGACGTCGTCGGACAAGAGCTCCATCACCGCCGCGGAGAAATATTCCACCTGGCGCCACTTCCGTCCGGGAACGCTCCGGCGCAGCTCGCCCTGCCTCGGCAGGAGCGCGGCACTCACCTCTGCCCCTCCCACAGCTCCCAGCGCCGTCAGGCTGCGGGCTTCATCCTGCAGGCGAACCAGCTCCCGTGGAGCTCCCGGAAAACCGGCCAGGGACCTGCCGTTCATAATCTCGATGCTCAGCTGGTCAACCTGGCCCTCATCTAGGCGCCTGAGCCAGGACGCGAGACCGCCAAATTCCTCTTCCCAGGGAAGCTCATCCAGAATGAAGGGCCGGGGGTGCCAGATCTCGCTGGCCGAGGAGAGAAAGCCGGTGAGCTTGGCGAAGCGATCAGCTACAGCCGCCCCCTCGAGGGTGGATAAAGCGCCTGGATTGTAATCTCCCGCCTGCAAAAAACACCTCGTCTCTCTGCCACAGGAAACTTATCAGAAAGCCGCGCTCCACAGAAGCTCTCTCATGCGTTTTGACTTGTTGCCAAGAAGGGCTCACTGAGACAAGATGTCCCCCTGCACCTCCGGAGCCCTTGCCAGGAAAGCCCTGGGAGAAAACATAATTCAGGCTCCTGTTCTTATTGAAACCAGCAAGCTGTGAGGATGACTGGAATGATGCTCAAACCCGCAATATTCATCGGATGTGTATTGACGCTGCTACTGACCGTGACGAACGATTGCCCGGCGCAGGACACCGGGGAAGAAACAAAGCTCGAGCTGAGGGTCCGCGAGCGCAAGGAGACCGCCGGCGGCAGCGGACGCTACCATTCTCTTCAGCGGCAGGAGACCTGGTCACCGGCCAACTCAGCCATCGTCGTCTGCGACATGTGGGACCTGCACCACTGCCTCAACGCGACCCTCCGGGGGGCGGAGATGGCTCCCCGTATGAACAAGGTGATCAACCAGGCGCGAAAGCTGGGCTTCACGATCATCCACGCCCCCAGCAGCTGCATCGAGCCCTACAAGAACCACCCCGCGCGCAAGCGTGTACTCTCCACTCCCAGGTCGAAGAACATCCCCAAGGGCATCGACGCCTGGTGCAGCCATATCCCCGCGGAGGACGCGGGCAAATACCCGATCGACCAGTCTGACGGAGGCGAGGACGATGATCCCGAGGCTCACAAGAAGTGGGCTGAGGAGCTGAAGAAGAGAGGCCGTAATCCCGGCGCTCCCTGGAAATCACAGACCGACAAGATCGACATCCAAGACATCGATTTCATCAGCGACAACGGCTCCGAGGTCTGGAGCGTAATGGAGGACCGGAAGGTAGAGAACGTCATCCTCCTGGGAGTACACACCAATATGTGCGTCCTCGGACGCCCCTTCGGCCTGCGACAGATGGCCCGCAACGGCAAGAACGTCGTCCTCATGCGCGACATGACCGACACGATGTACAACCCAGCCATGGCACCCTTCGTCAGCCACTTCACCGGCAACGACCTCATCGTCGAGCATATCGAGAAATTCGTCTGCCCGACGATCACCAGTGACAGCTTTCTCGGCGGCGGTACCTTCCGCTTCAAGAACGACAAGCGCCCCA
>DODI01000025.1:0-4058 GCA_003509045.1 Planctomycetota bacterium
GCGCTTTATGAGAAAGTACAACTCGCTCCCCGCCATGACAACCCGAGCTGAGCTTGATGTTCCGGCTGGACTGGCTTCACGGGAAACGCTCGAGGAACTCTCCGCCGTGGCCATGCGCTGCGGCGGGTGTGGAGCCAAGGTGGGAGCTACGGTACTCTCTCGGGTCATCGGCAGGCTCGCTCCCGTTCAGAGAAAAGATGTACTCATCGGGCTCGACGCTCCCGATGACGCCGCGGTCACCAGGACGCCAAGGGGCAAGGTGCTGGTGCAGACAATTGACTCCTTCCGGGCCATCGTCGACGACCCCTACGTCTTCGGAAAAATCGCCGCGAACCACAGCCTTGGAGACATCTTCGCGATGGGAGCCTCTCCTCAATCCGCCCTGGCCGTAGCCGCGGTCCCCTACGGACCCGAGGAAAAGGTTGAGGACCTCCTGGAACAGATGCTGCGAGGCGCGCTGGAGATCTTCGCCGAAACCGGGACTGCCCTGGTGGGAGGCCACAGCAGCGAAGGCAGCGAGCTTTCCCTGGGCTTTTCCATCAACGGCCTGATCGATCCAGAAAAAATTCTTCAAAAGAGCGGCATGCGAACCGGCGACCGCATCCTGCTGACGAAAGCTCTCGGCACAGGCACTCTCTTCGCGGCCGACATGCGCCTGGCGGCAAAGGGGAGGTGGATAGCCGGAGCCCTGGCCTCCATGCTCCAGGGTAACCAGGATGCGGCAGCCTGCCTCCATGAGCACGGGGCCACCGCCTGCACCGACGTCACCGGATTTGGACTTCTTGGTCACCTCGTTGAGATGACCAAGGCATCGACGGTCGATGTCGAGCTCGAGCTCGATAAGATTCCCCTGTTAGAGGGAGCCGTGGAGACGATCGCTAAGGGAATCTTCAGCACCCTGCAGCCGCAGAACCTGCGCCTGCGCCGAGCGATCGCCAACGTAGGGGAGGCCTCGGAAAGAACTCTCTACCCGCTGATCTTCGACCCCCAGACAGCCGGCGGACTCCTTGCAAGCGTTCCCGCAAATAAGGCAGACCACTGCATCGAGGCGCTCCACCAACTCGGCTACCACTGCGCCGCCGCCATCGGGGTGGCTCAGCCGCGGGGAAAACTTCCTGAGTCGGTATACCTCACACCAGGTGATTGACCAGTCGGCCGGAGCCTTTTCTTTTGACAGGATGGCTTCTGAAAGCTGAGAATCATCCATCTGTTCTTGCGCTTTCTTCACAAGTTTTTCCGTGGGAAATAGTTAAGTGAATTTCAGGCAGTTGCATACCCGCCCGATCCCCAGTCCCCATCCAGGAAAATGGCGTCCCCTCGCTCTTGTCGCGACCGCGCTGCTGGCGCTGTTTTCAGGCCGAGAGCTGCGGGGACAAAACAACGCGGCCGGCGCCATCGATGACAAGCTTCTCATCGTTCCGGTCGATGGCCTCATCAACTCGAAAAAGAGCTCCAGCACCATCTCCAAGGTAAAATCCTGGCTGGAGCGCGAGCCGACCATCAACTGGGTCATCTTTGAGATCAGCAGCTCAGGAGGATCCCATGATGCCGCCATCGAGCTGGGCGACTATATCTTCAGCGAGCTCCGGAATAAGACAACAGTAGCCTTCATCCCCGATGGGGCGGAAGCCACAGGCGTAGCTGTCATACCAGCGCTGGCCTGCCGGGAAATCGCCATGGGACCGAAATCAAGGTTGGGGGCCGGCGCGGCGGAACCAGGCTCCGTTGAAGAGCGGGAAAAGGCGAGGATGGCTGTTGAGCTGTACAGTGAACGAAGAAAGCGCTCCCAGCTTCTTGCCGGTCTGACGGTCATGCCAGCCAGGGAAACGGTCTATTCCCTTCGCCGTCGGGCAGCGAACCCGGCAGGCCGCTATGTCTTCTGGTACCAGGCCGACCTGAACAATTCGGACCCGGTCGAGCGGAAGAGTGAATACCACACGGCCGAAAAGATTCTCGGCAGAGACGAGATGCTCACCCTGGACCAGGCGAAGGCCTTTGAATACGACTGGGTCCGCTACCGCGGGATCGAGTCCGGCGATGACCGCTACAAGAGCCTCCTGCTTGAGATGAACGTAATCCTGCCTGAGGAATCTGTCTTTGTCGTCGGCAGGGGAGCCATCAAGAAAAAAAATCTCAGCGGACAGGGGCTGGTTGATTTCCTGAACCACCCGCTGACCCGGTTCTTTCTCGTGCTCGGCATTATCCTCGGCATCACCATCGAGCTGAAGATGCTCGGAACCATGGTTCCCGGGGTCATCGCGATACTGTGCTTTACCTTGCTCGTCAGCGGAGGTTTTTTTCCTGAGAGCGGCTCACTCGAGCCCACCACCACCTGGTTCGAGGTCGCGCTCTTTCTCGTCGGGCTCGGTCTCATCGGACTTGAGTTAGGCCTGATGCCGGGAATAGCGATCTTCGCCATCACCGGGGCGCTCCTCTGCTTCGGCAGTCTCATCATGATCATGGTGCCCAGCACAGCCATCCCCGGCGGGGAGCAGCTGAGTCCCAAGGAAGCCTTCCTGCTGATCTCCTCCGGCCTTGGCGCGGCGGCTGCCCTGTTCTTCGTAATCCTGCGTTTCCTACCGGCCAGCGTCAGCGATGGAATCGTCAGCAAGTCGTCCATCACGGGAGTCCCCGACGCCGATACGGCTGAGGATTCCCGCAGAGAAAAGGCTCTCCTGCTAGGCAAGGCCGGGATTTGCGAATCACCGCTGCGCCCAGCAGGGATCATCTCGCTTGAGGATGGCCAGAGGCTGGACGTGGTCGCAGATGGCGAGTTCATTGAAAAAGGCGAGCGGGTGGTTATCCGGGAATACACCTCGACACGAATTGTCGTTTCACGCGTCGAAGAGACCGGCTAGACTGGAGAAAATATGGACGTCATCATCTCTGACCCCTTCTTCACCTGGCTCCTCCTGGGAATCGGAGTAGCTCTCATCTTCCTGGAGGTATTCATACCCTCAGGGGGGATCATCGGCATAGTGGCTCTCGCCGCGCTGGGCCTCGGAATCTACAGCTTCTTCCACCAGGGAAAGATCCTGCTGGGATCGATGACCTGTATCGGGGTGGCTGTCTTTGTCATCTCCATGTTCTCCTTCATGCTCAGACGGATCAGCCTGACGGAGACCCAGAATTCGGATGCCTTCACCGCGGCCGACAATAGCCTCGGCGAAATCATGGGAAGGTCCGGCGTGACAAAATCGGTTCTCCGGCCGGCAGGCGTGGCCATGATCGATGGCAAGAGAGTTGACGTAGTCGCATCCAGCGGCTTTATCGAAAACGGAAAATTGATTAAAGTAGTAGAAACCAGTGGGAACCGGGTGGTCGTAAGAGAGCTGCCCGAGACTGAAAAACAATCACAGGAGTCAGGTAATGGAAACTAATTGGTTAATGATCGCCGGTCTTTTCGGGCTGCTGGTCTTCGTCTTCTTTCTTTTCTTCTTCATCAAGTTCGGCTCCCTCTGGCTGCAGGCCAGGGCCTCCGGCTGCCCCGTAGGGGTGTTTGAATTTGTCGGGATGTTCCTGCGAAAACTCAACTCGAGGCTGATCATCGATGTCCTGGTGATGGCCCACAAGGCGGGTGTTCCCGTCTCCATCGACAAGCTCCAGGCCCATGTTCTCGCCCGCGGAAACGTAACCGCTACAGTGCGCGCCCTGGTCGCGGCCGACCGCGCCAACATCCCGCTCACCTTTGACCGCGCCGCGGCAATCGATCTCGCCGGGCGCGATGTTCTCGACGCGGTCAGAACCAGCGTCCACCCGAAGGTCATCGACTGCCCGAGCGCGGAATCGGGCAAGGCGACGGTAGATGCCGTCGCGGCCAATGGAATCCAGCTGAGGTGCAAGGCGCGGGTAACCGTCCGCACCAACATCGAGAGACTTGTCGGAGGCGCAACAGAGGAGACTGTCATCGCGCGAGTCGGCGAAGGAATCGTCTCTGGTATTGGCCAGGCTGAAAGCCACAAGACGGTCCTCGCGAATCCCCGCAAGATCTCCCAGGAGGTTCTCGATGCGGGCCTCGACGCGGGCACCGCCTACGAGATCGTCTCGATCGATATTGC
>DODI01000405.1:0-4302 GCA_003509045.1 Planctomycetota bacterium
CAGATCGGATCGATCTCGGTGACAATGATGCGCGCGCCGAAGCCCTGCATGGACTGCGCGCAGCCCTTGCCGACGTCTCCATAGCCGCAGACGACGACAACCTTGCCCGAGACCATGATGTCGGTGGCGCGCTTGATCCCATCGGCCAGGGACTCCCGGCAGCCGTAGAGGTTATCGAACTTGCTCTTGGTCACCGAATCGTTGACGTTGATCGCCGGAATCTTCAGCTCGCCGCGCTCGAGCATCTGGTAGAGGCGATGGACGCCTGTGGTGGTCTCCTCGGTCAGCCCGTGAATATCTGCTATGTACTGGGGATACTCTTTGTGAACGAGAATGGTGAGGTCGCCGCCATCATCGAGAATCATATTCAGGGGTTTTCCATCCGGGAAAACGAGCGTCTGCTCGATACACCACTTATATTCTTCTTCCGTCTCTCCCTTCCAGGCGTAGACCGGAACCCCGGCCTTGGCCATCGCCGCGGCAGCGTGGTCCTGGGTGCTATAGATATTACAGCTCGACCAGGTGACCTCGGCGCCCAGCTCGATGAGGGTCTCGATGAGAACCGCCGTCTGGATCGTCATGTGCAGGCAGCCGGCAATGCGGGCGCCGGTGAGAGGTTTCTCGCTGCCGTATTTTTCACGCAGGGACATCAGGCCGGGCATCTCCCGCTCGGCAAGCTCTATCTCTTTCCTGCCCCATTCCGCCAGCTCGATATCCTTGACCTTGTAGGCCGGCTTCTCATCTGCGGACAAATCTGTCGTTCCGTTTCCAGTGTTTTCGTTCGTGTCACTCATCAAACCAACCCTCCGTTCCCGGAGGTCTCCTTGCATACCTGTTTTCGATTACTCGCTATTACAAACACTCCGGGCCGCCGCCTGTTGCCGGGCAGCTCCCGTTCCGATTCAATTTCAAATCCGGCAAGCTCAAGCCAGCCGGCAAGTTCATCCCGGTCAAAACCAAGCCAGAGGTCTCCGAGCTTCTCCCGGTGGAACTCGAGCTCATGGGTCGCGTAGTCCGCCAGGAGAAAACGTCCGCCGGGGACAAGTCCCCTGTGAACCTCCCTGAGCACATCCAGTGGGTTGGCCACGTGATGGAGCACCATATTCGCAACCATGGCGTCGGCCTCGCCATCTCCCAGGGGCAGGTGCTCGAGGCTCCCGAGACGAAGCTCGGCCTCCGGCCCGCCGCTCTCTTCGCAACGCCTGCGGGCGACATCCAGCATCTCCCGGGCTCCATCAATCCCGATCACTCCGCGAGCGCTCTCACCCAGGAGCGGCAGCAGCCTGCCGGTTCCAGTTCCGAGATCGACCACGGTGCCGAGCTCCTCGCCGCCGCAGCGCAGCAGCTCATCGATGATCGTGTGATGCTCGGCGGGGCCCTCGATTTCATCGCGCTGCGAATCATCCCGCTCCGCCACGGAGCTGAAGAACTGCTCGGCCTGCTTGCGCCGCTGGCCGAGACAGGCCTTGATGCCGCGGTCATCGGCTGCGGCAAGCGGAAGCGGATTGGCGGACAGCTCATCGGCAAAGCTCGGCAGGAAGCCGGGGCGCGACTCATTTTCCCACAACCCGGTCAGGCCGTAATAGACCCAGGTACCCTGGCGCCGCGGGCGAACGAGGCCGGCATCGGAAAGAATCCTGAGATGGCGCGAGACCCGGCTCTGTCCCATCGAGAGGATAGCGACGAGCTCGTTGACGTTGTAGGTCCCGGTCATCAGGATCCTGAGGATTCGGAGGCGGGTTTCATCCGCCAGCGCCTTGACTGTGGAGAGACAGCTTTGCATACCGCGACTATATCAGGATATCTTGATATAGTTATAATAAAACAGGAGGAGTCAGACCTCTCCCGGCTCGAAACGAACCGGGCATTCCCCGGGCCCCAGGGGCTTCAGGGAGCCATCATCGAGGGACAGCAACCTCTCGATGAGCTCCAGGAAGAAATAATCTCCCCACATCACGGCTCCGCCGACCCCCCAGCCGCGCGGACGGTGGTAGACACCGCCCAGCAGAAGACCTTCTTCACCTTCACGCTTCGGACCCAGGTAGTCGTCACTGCTCAAGGTGGCGCCGATCGTGAGAGCCGTTCGCAGGTAATCCCCCGCTCCGGGCACCCCGGAATCCAGCTCGGCCAGCAGCAGCAGCCCGCAACCGGCGATGGCCGCCGCCGAAGAATCGCGCGGCTCATCGGGAATCCCGGGAGCCCCGTAATCCCAATAGGGCACGCAGTCCCCGGGTGTATTCAGAAGGTAGTATCCGGCACAGAGATGGGCCGTCTCCAGGAAGGTCTCATCCCCTGTGGCTCCATAGGCGTAGGCGTAGCCGTAGATGGCCCAGGCCAGCCCGCGCGCCCAGCAGGTAAACGGCGAGTAGCCCTGCTGCGTCGACAGGCAGCGAAACTCTCCCCGCCCCTGCTCGGTATTGAAGATCGCCTCGTGAGCGACGCTGCCATCCTCCTCGCCAAGGCCCTCCCCCGCGCGTCGGACCAGGTAGCGGGCCGATGTGCGGGCATGCTCGATCGCCCGCTCGCCGACCCGCGAATCCGCTCCGTTCGCGGCCGCCCAGAACAGCAGGCGTACGTTCATCATGATATCGATGAAGAGGGACTGGGGACCGTTGAAGGAATAGATGAAGCCCTCGTCGGCGGCGCCGTTCCAGCGCTCACTCTGCACCGTGGCGGCTGTGACGATGGTGTCCACCAATTCGGCCCGGACAGGGTCATCCTCTTCCGTCTGCTCGAGCCAGCGCCCGTAGGAGCTGAGAAAGATAAAACCGAGGTCGTGAACATCGCGGTCAAAACGGCGCGGCAGCAGGGGAAGCGAATGCTCCCGGGCCTTCTCCGCCCAGAAGTCGTCCTTCAGCAGCTTGTAGAGCAGCCACATCTGTCCCGCGTAAAAACCAGGGGTCCAGTCGGTCCACATATCAGGCTGGCGATACCAGGCGCCTCCCTCGGTCCAGATCGGCGCGGGCCTGTCAGGCCCCCAGCTCTCGGTGGTATGCCTGAGCGAGACATCGCAAAGCCTGAGTACCTCGTCAAGACGATGGCGCAATGAGGGGGGAAGCTCCCCGGCTGGTAGATTCTCGGTATTCACAAAAACCATAGTAGTTGACCGCCCGGCAATTTCAATCCGAACCGCCTCACCTTATGTCGACAGCGAAATTGACTTTTTGCCCCCGGCGAACCACGATGTAGAGCCTGCGAGGAATCAGGGAACCCGCTCCCTCCATCGATTCAGTCACAAAGAGAACCACCCCAAGCAACACGGGATACTGTAACCATGAAAAAGCTCTCGATCGTCTGTCTTTTCGCCGCCGCGATTCTCTTCACAGGACTTACCGTCCTTGACAGCCACCGTGACAGCTGCAAGGCCCTTGCAGCCGCAAAGCCCGCCCCCCAATGGATCTGGCTCGGAAACCCATCCGACAGCAACGAGACAATCTATTTTCGACACAGCTTCGACCTGGCGTCAGTACCAGAATCGGTAACCGTCGCCGGTAGCTGCGACAACTCCATGCGGGTCTACATCAATGGCAAGAAAGCTGTCTCCTCAAACGAATGGTCAACACCTGTGCGGGCGGAGATTGCGAAGAGCCTGGTAAAAGGAAAGAATGTCATTGCCGTTGAAGCGGTAAATTCCGGCGGTCCCGGCGGGCTGATCCTCTCGCTGGATTCCTGGAAAAGCAGACCGAGGGGAGACAAGAAGGGCTCCCCGATCCTCTCGACCGGCCCCGCCTGGAAAGCCAGCAGGAAATCGACCAGCGGCTGGAAGGTTACAGGCTTCAACGACAGCCAGTGGAAGAAGTCCACCTCGGTGGCCGAAATTGGCGGCGGCCCCTGGGGAGGGTCGGTCAACAGCTCCACCCTGGTCAACGCCGGCGCCCCCCCGAAACCGGTCCAGGCCACAGCCCCCGACAGCCTCATCGTGGCGCCCGGCTTCAAGGTCGAGCTGCTCTACTCTGTACCCAAGGGTGCCGAGGGCTCATGGGTCGCGCTGACCGTAGACCCCAAGGGAAGGCTGATCACCTCCGACCAGTACGGAGCCCTCTACCGCGTCACCCCATCTCCAATCGGGAAGAAAGGCGAGACCCTCGTAGAGCGTCTCGCCGGCAACGCCGGCCACGCCCATGGGCTCCTCTACGCCTTCGACAGCCTCTATGTTGTCCAGAGCGAAAAGGACCGGGGGCTCTACCGCCTGCGTGACACCAACGGTGATGGCCAGTTCGACGACCGCAAGCTGCTCAGGTCAATCCGTGGCGGTGGAGAGCACGGGCCGCACGCTGTCATCCTCGGCCCTGAGGGGAAGTA
>DODI01000059.1:0-8141 GCA_003509045.1 Planctomycetota bacterium
GTTAACCCTCAGTTCCATGTGCTCCAATTCCGACGACATTATCGAAAAAGGACGGCGAATCCTCGAGGAGGAAGGCAATGCCATACTCCAGAAGGCGTCCCAGCTTGACGAAAGCTTCAGTCTGCTCGTCAGGAAGCTCCTCGAACTGGAGGGCCGGGTAGCCCTGACCGGGGTCGGAAAATCCGGCACCATCGGGGAAAAGATCGCCGCCACTCTCTCCTCCACCGGCACCCCGGCCTTCTGCCTCAGAACGGTAGACGCGCTGCATGGAGACCTCGGGATGCTGACCTCATCCGATGTGCTGCTGGCGATTTCCAACAGCGGCGAGACCTCCGAGGTTCTCGCCGTCAGCAACGCGGCCAGCCAACTGGGAGTCGAGATCATCGCCCTCACGGGAAACAGGGAATCCTCCCTCGGCAAGCTCGCCTCCCTGACCCTCGACACCGGGGTAGAGAAAGAAGCCTGCCCCCTTGGCCTGGCGCCCACCGCCTCCACCACGGTCACCCTCGCCCTTGGCGATGCGCTCGCTATGGTCCTCCTGGAAAAGAGAAACTTCACGGCTGAGAACTACGCCCATTACCACCCCGGAGGAGACCTCGGCCAACGCCTGCGCTACCAGGTGCGGGATATACAACGCAGCGGCAAGGAGCTTCCGACCGTTACAGTAGAGGCCAGCCTCCGGGACGCTATTGCCGAGATGACGGACAAGGGGAACCTTGGCGTCACCCTGGTCGTTTCCGAAAACGGAGAGCTCTCTGGTCTCCTCTCAGACGGAGACCTCCGCAGAATCCTCGTTCAGAAGCAGGACAGCTCCGAATTAATTGATCTCGGAACTCCAGTAGGTGAGGTGATGACCCGTGACCCTCTGACCATCGATGCCACAGCATCTGCCAAAGATGCGCTTCAGATAATGGAAGTACATGGCATTACTTCACTTGTGGTTCTCAACCCCCTGGGCAAGCCAGATGGAATGATCCACCTTCACGACATCCTGGGACGCGGCAAGATTGTTCTTTGAATTGTCGCCCCCGGGAGAATATAATCCTCGGCTTCAATTAAAGTCGTAGCAAAAGACTGAGCCGACCGATGAAAGTCAGAATTCGAACCACCTCCAGAAAACGCCAGCGCAGGGGATTTCGCTACCGTATGAAATCCAAGGCTGGGCGCAAGATGATCAACGCGAGGCGCAGAATCGGCCGGGCCCTCCCCGGCAGTAAAAAGACCCGCTGAGAGCTCTCTCCAGCCTCCATGTCACTGGCATGGAAGCCTCTTTGCCCCCGGATTCCCTGAAACAACCGGGATTGGCGCATACCCTGTGCGAGTTCAGCGGCAGGTCAGTCTTCTGTGAGGTGTTTGTCCGCAACGGGTAAGCAATCACCAGCCGGCTTTCAGAGCGAGTCCGCAGACAGGTGATATAATTGAGCTAGGGTTGCCCCTGCAGACAGCGCAAAGCGGCAGGTCAACCCGGCTGAAAACAGCCTTCCCCCTGTCTGAAATAACGCAACCACCGCCACCAGGAGTATCGTCCTGCCATGATTTGCTGGTCGACGATTGAAACCGTATGCCCCATGTGTGGCTGCCAACTCCATGTACGCGAGGTTGGCGGCTGCGAGGTGCTGGGCCAGGACACGGATCTCCTGATTCACACCAAGGCTCCACATGTCATCAGGGTTGAGATCCACTCCTGCCCCGACTGCCGTTTCTCCGGCTACAGCCGGGACTTCCTCGGCGGCCGCATCGAGGCCCTGACCATCGAAGCTTATTTCAGGAAATACATAGAAAAGCTCGAGGACGAATTTGAAATGGACCGCTCTCCGGGAGACCCGCCCACTCACCTCCAATATTACTGGGCAGGATTGCTTTCACCCTTGCTCGGGTATGAGCCGCTTGAAACCGGCATGAGGATGCTGCGAGCGTATTGGAGTCTTCGCCTTGACGCCCCGGCGGCCCTTGATGAAAACACGGTCGAGAGATTACGGCATCGATACCTCCAGCAAGCGATAGCCTATCTTCGAAAATCCCTGCGCAAAGAGAAGAACCCTGTCTATCTCTACCTCGTAGGCGAGCTGTGTAGACGAAACGGAAACTGGATGCACTCGCAGAATTATTTCAATCGGTTCATAGCTCGCAGCACCCGGCCCCGGCATCTGCGCAACGCCGCGGCGATGCTCATCCAGCGGGCCCGGCGGAGAGACTCGAGCCATTTGAGCATGGACAGTCTTCTCTATCCGACCCGAGACCAGTCGCGCGCCACAGGGGCGCCTGAAGAAGATCGGGGAGCCTGAGCGCCTTCAGCGCTTCTTCTTTGCGAGTTTTTTCACCTCGTACCGAACATCCTGCAGGAAGCTCGCAAAGGCCTTGCTTGAGCGATCGCCGCCGGCTTCGCGCGAAGGGTTGCGGGTATTGGTCTCAACCCAGATATAATCCCGATGACTCCACTTCGCGGAGATCTCTCTGACCCGTTCGGAGAGAACCTCCCCGGCATCGATCCACTGGGCAAGATTCGGAAGAGAAGAGGCTCCGCCGAACTCTCCCTCGTCCGCCTTGTACTGATCCCAGGACTCTTTCAGAAATTCCAGGGCTTCTTTTTGGACAAGCTTCCTGTAGTCGCTCATTCAGTTCCTTCCACTTCCGGTAGAAAACCAGCTTAGGTGTCGAATCACAAAAGTAATAACTAACACAGACTCTCCGTCAAAACCAGATCCCTGCTGCGGGTTCAATCGAGCTCAACAAGTTGAAATATCTCTCCGACAGGCGTATCGTTTTCTTTTTGCTCTTTAAGCAGGAAATCTACCCTTCCCCCCTAACAGCAACGGACTGGCCAGGAATATGGACAACAAGATCGCGATCATCACGGGAGCGGGATCCGGAATAGGACGAACCACCGCCCTGCGATACTGTGAGGCCGGCGGAAAGGCGGCCCTCTTCGGACGCACCGAGTCCAAGCTGGAGGCGCTCGCCGCCGAGCTGGGTGAGGATCATTGCCTGGTCGTCAGCGGACACCACGAGACGCCAGGAGACGCAGAAAAAGTGGTGGAGGCTGTTAGAGAGCGATGGGGACGATTGGATCTTCTCTTCAACAACGCCGGCACCTACCAGCCCGCCACGGTAGCGGACACCTCCATCGAGGCCTGGAATGAAGCCCTCGCCTCCAACCTCACAGGCCCCTTCATGATGACAAGGGCCGCGCTCCCCCTGCTGCGAGAAAATGGCGGCGGAGTCATCGTAAACAATTCATCGACCCTCGGCTTGCGCCCGGTTCCAGGCTCTGCCGCGTATTGCGCCGCCAAGGCCGGGCTCGTCATGCTCTCGAAATCCTGCGCCATCGAGGAGGCCGGCAACGGAGTGCGAGTCATAGCGATCTGCCCCGGCGTGGTCGACACCCCGATCCACCTCGGACGCGGAGGCGGCTCGGAAACTTCGCACCGCGAATTTCTCGAGGCGGCCGGCGACATGCATCCGCTTGGACGGGTCGGCACGACGGATGAGCTGGCCTCCCTGGTTCTGTTTCTCGCATCGGATGATTCCTCCTGGACTACAGGGTCGGTCATCACGGTAGATGGAGGGATCTCCCTATCATGAGCACCCCGGGATCAGTAGACGTCACCAGGAAAGTCCGGTTCTGCGCGGCCCACCGCTACCACCGGAAGGACTGGACACCTGAGAAGAACCGTGAAGTGTTCGGTGCCTGCAATAATCCGTACGGACATGGCCACAATTACGAGCTCGAGGTAACGATTCGCGGATCGGTTGACCCCATCACAGGAATGGTGATCAACCTGCGCCGTATCGATGAGATCCTGCGGGAAAAAATTGTCAGCCGTTTCGACCATCGGCACATCAACGAGGAGGTCGAAGGTTTCAAGGACAACATACCGACAACCGAGAACCTGGCCGTCTACATCTGGAACCTCATCGAACCTGAATTCAGTAAAGAAGAGGTCGAGCTCTCCAGGGTGAGGCTGAGAGAGGACTCCTTTCTCTACGCCGAGTATCGCGGAGAATCTTCGTGAGCACCGTCTACCTTGGCCGTCTCTATCGTTTCAATGCCGGCCACCGGCTATCGAGACCCGACCGGGATCCCGAATGGAACCTCGAGGTCTTCGGGAAATGCAGCTACGAAGGCGGTCACGGACACAACTACGATCTCGAGGTGGTCATCAGCGGAGCCCCGGACCCCCTGACAGGCCGGATCATCTCCCTGGAGCTTCTTGACACGATCGTGAACGAGAAGGTCATCGAGCCGATCGATCATCGGAACCTCAACGAGATACTCGAAACCGGGAGTACGCCGCCCCCCACCACGGAGGTCCTTATCAGGGATATCTGGAACCGGCTGGCGAACAGCATTCCCTCCCCTGCAGAGCTTGAGCTTCTTCGAATCCTGGAAACGGAAAAAAACCTGTTTGAGTACTCAGGTCCTGCCTGATCCGGCCACGCGCGGAAAATCAAACCGCCGACCGAGCTTTCCCCTCAGCCGGCCGCGTCGTCGTTCAGAACATCGATCATCTCTCGCAAACGACCATAGCTCTTGCGATCAAAGCGGAAGGCTATCCTGTAAAGGTCAAGAGCCTCCGGCTCATCAATCTCCGGTTCGAGAGCGCAGGGAAGCCTCTCGATGGAACCGGCCACAAGGATGTCCTGAAAATCTCTGTTGAGCTGCTTTAAAAGTTCATCACTGACAGGGTGTTTCAACCGGATCACCTGCAGGGGCCTCACGTAGCGGCAGGAATGATAGTTGAGGTAGAACCGGTCAACCGTAGCCACCGCCTCATCAACGCTCGTGGTGACCTGGAAGAGGCTCTCATCGAACCCATCCACATAGCCTGAATCAACGAGGTGTTTGCGTATATACTTGAGCCAGTCACTCCAATAGGTTCCCCCGGGACGATCGACGAATACGATCGGAACGAGGTGGCTCTTGCCTGTCTGGACCAGGGTCAGCGATTCAAAGGCCTCGTCATGGGTTCCGAAGCCGCCGGGAAAAATAACGACCGCGTCGGTTTCTTTCAGGAAACAGACCTTGCGGGTGAAGAAGTATTTGAAATGGATGAGCTTGGGGTCATCCTGAATGACCTCGTTCGCTTTTGATTCAAACGGCAGCCTGATATTCACACCAAAACTCCTCGCTCGGCCGGCCCCGCCCTGGGCAGCCTCCATAATCCCGGGACCCGCTCCGGTGATGATCATATAGCCCAGGCGCGTAACCAGGCTGGCGAACTTCTCGGCCATTTTGTACTCGAATCGGTCACTGGGTGTCCGGGCCGACCCGAAGACGGAGACCTTGCGTACGGACCTGTAAGGCGCAAAAACCTTGAATGCATAACGCAGCTCCAGCAGGGCATGATTCAACATCTTCAGGTCTGCGGTGAAGGTCTCGTCTCCAACCATCCTGAAGACTCTCTCGAACATCTGGAGGAAGAGATCCGCGCCCGGGTAGCCGTCCCGGTTATCGACGAGGTCCTGGAGCCGGGAAACGAGCTCCAGGGGGTCCTTGTAATATTTCCTGTAAGACGAGTGAGCTGACGACATGATGAACCACCCCGGTAAAACCGAAAAAGAAGTAACGATATTCAATCAGGACCCTGAATCGGTCCCGGGACGAACAAGGCAGCCCCATGCCTGGTAAACGTCCAACAGGGTTATCTTAAAACCAGAAACGTCCTGTCGCAGAAGGAATCCCTGATTTTTGCCCTGGACCGTGAAACGGCCGAGGCTGGATCAGTCGGAAATCGACTCGACCCCGAGGATTTTGTAGCGGGTGGTGCCGCCTGGAAGAACGACATCGAGCTCATCATCGACGCTCGACCCCAGGAAGAACTGGCCCAGCGGACTCCGGTAATTGAGCACACCATCCTCCGGGCCGCCATCCCAGGGTCCGAGTACCGCGTAGGTGACCCTCTCACCTGTCTCCAGGTTTTCAGCGCTGACCTTTGAGCCCAGACCGATGGTTCCCTCTTCAGACTGGGAGGCATCGATGAGAACAATCTTCTTAAGGTCGTCCTGGATCTTCTCGGCCTTGCTGACCAGGCTGTCCCGCTCCTCGAGAGCCGAGGTGAATTCGGCGTTTTCACTCAGGTCTCCGAGATCGGCGGCGGCCCCGATCGCCTTGGCGATCTCCGGCAACTTGACCTCGTTGAGCTCCCGCAACTCTTCCTTGAGAGTCTCCTCACCCTTGCTGGTCGAGAAGATAATATCGGGGTTTTCCCAGTCGGGGACCTGATCATCAAGGCTGATGTCAGGCTCAATCTGGCTGATGATGTCGAGAAACCTGTGCGTGTGGTTGGGAAGGAACTCCTGGTTCCTCAGGACTCGCCTGTAAACCATCTCGCGCTCCGAAGTCTCCATGAGCTCGATTGCCTCTCTGAAAAAAGATCCGTCCTCGTAAAACATGAGAGGCTCAATCTTCTTGATAAGATCTCTCACCAGGCTGCGGCCCAGGCGCGCCTCCTTGTCGATGAGATGCTCGAGCAGGTCGACCATGAGGATCAGGAGCTCACGGCTGGAGCGCTCAAAGAGCGACTCGAGTCCCGTTCCGGACTGCCCCGTCAGACGCCGTTTCAGAAGCCAGAGACAGGCCTCCGGCGCCATCCTCGGAGAGGCATAGACCTGCGAACAGATCTTTGTCAACTCGTCCGCGCCAACCGAATCAAGCACCTCGAAGACGACTTTCCTGATATTGTCAGACTTGCAGATAAATGCATCGAGGGCCACGGGAAGCTGGTCATCCGACCTGAGCTCGCCCAGGAGCTTGAAAACCTTGCGGGGATCTTCTCCTACGGGGAGAGCCTCGAGAGAGGCCACCATCTCCTCGTTCGTGATCAGCTTGAAGACCTCGACCCAGGAATCGTCGGCCCCCTTCACCCTGGACAGGAAGAGGCAAATCTCGAGAGACTTGTCTTTATTCGAGCCCGACCCCAACATGTCGGTCAAACCGGAGGCCAGCTCAGGATAGACGTTCGGGTATTTCTTCTCGCCGCCCTTGAGTAGTTCCCTCACGGCAAGTCGACCGTCACTCCACTCAGCGGTTTTGAAGCGCGCGATCAATTCATCCTCGAAGCTGACAGCTTCCTCGAGCTTTTCGACCTGGTAGGGAGAGCGATCCCCGATTCTGTAAAAGCCCGACGCTCGCAATTCTTTCTTCGCGCGGCCCCACCAACGCGTCCAACCGCCGGCATCAATGGCACCCGCGGTCAGGTGAGCCTTGATATTTTTCTGGGCCATGGGACTGCCGAAATCCTCCAGTACCTTCTGAACGAGACTGACCGGATCCTCTTCAACCAGCCTCGTGAGCTCTTCGGACGACCGGTAACACAACCCGCGAAAGCTATCCTCCGGTATCAGCTGCAGGATCGAGTCAATCGCGTCGATGCTGATCCTGTGGTCTTTCTTCTCATCCAGGTCGACCTTGACCTGGCCTAATAGGGCATCGACCTCGAGCACCTCTCCCATCCCCCAGCCGGACTCATGGTAGACGATCGCTCCTGGCTTGTATTTGAGAAGCTGCCTGAGCCGATCCAGAGCCTCCACCTTGTCAGAAGCATCCTCAATGCCGCAGGCATTGAAGAAGGCCCGCTCTACGGACATCGGACCGTTGGACTCGAGGAAAGCATCGAGAAAGTAGGCGAGGTATTCCTGCTTGGACGGAAAGGCCCTTACCAACGCCTCTCCCAGCGCGGCCTTGTCCCCCGCGGTAACGCCAAGGGGCGCCCCGTCTTCCCCCTCGCCAAGCGTCCCCCAGGTCAACTCGAGCAGGGGCTTGATTTCCGCCTCGTAGCCCAGACGCAGCCCCTCTATTCCGGCCGCGGCGAGCTCGGCAACCGACGATACCAGCTGGCCCGAGTTCCCGAGAACCTCCATCCAGAGATTCTCCAGCCGATCGAAATCTCCCTCACTCAGGATTTGGTTGAGTTCGGTAAGTTTCGAATCCGCGTTCGCGGGAGCGGCAAGATCGGACATATGTTTTCGCCTGGTTATCTAAAGCGCCATCCCTGGTCACTGGGGAAAATGGTAAACGGCGATTAAAGTAGCAGACGCTCGAAAAAACAAGCCGATAGCTGACGATTTTGTCGCTTTAGGCGGAGGCGCGAACAATCCAGCCTCTTGACCTGTGACCACAGATGAACTATTCCCGCGTCACC
>DODI01000059.1:8524-8959 GCA_003509045.1 Planctomycetota bacterium
ATTCCAGCGCGAGAGTTCCTGCGCCTGGCCGATTGCCAGGCCGTCATCTTTGACATGGATGGGGTGCTTGCCGATACGGAGGAATTTCATCTCGAGGCGTGGATCGAGTTGGTGAGAAACCACTCGCTGGAGACCTCCGGCCCCGAAGTGAAAAAGGAGGGCGTCTCCGACGGGATGCTGGAATTGATTCGAAGTACCTTCGGGCAATCCAACGACACCATCATCCCCCTGCTGTGGAAAAAAGCGGAGCGATCGATCGGGGATGAACTGGCGAATCTAAGCCATGAAAAAGAGTCCTCCTACCGAGACTGCGCCCGCAGCAGGGTCCAGCCCATGCCGGGCATCGAGAACTTCCTGCGCCTGCTGGCGGAGGAAAGGATCCCGGCGGCCATAGGAACCTCGGGTCCGAAAGAGAACGTCAGCTTTCTCCTTGAG
>DODI01000042.1:0-9546 GCA_003509045.1 Planctomycetota bacterium
TCCCGCTGCGGCGGAAAACCCGGTAAAAATTCATAGGCAACACTGACACTGTCAGGTTGATAGAGCCCGAGGTACTCCCCCGAGCTGTCCAGGCGAAACGAGGTGTGAAGCTCACCGCCGGCAGGCGACCGGTCTTTCCCCGAGGCGAACACAACGACGAACTCGTCGGGGCCGAGAACGATGGAGGGAAATCTCCAGCCGAGACCATCCGGATCATCGAAGAGAAGCCAGCCGTCGAGATCAACCGAGTCCGTCCCGATGTTATGAAGCTCGAGCCAGTCGGAAAAATCACCATCTTCATCAGCCAGCGTCCCATCGTTATCCGCCATCAACTCAGTGATCACCACATCGGCGATCACCCCGGGCGCGGGGACGAGGCAGGCTAGGAGGATGGCAAGCCGGGATAGAAGACTCGATAAACTCATTGAAGCACTCGGAACGGGTCGAAAAGGAAAACCCCCGGGGCGGGGCTGCAATACGATGATATCACACGCACAAAAGCAGACGCCTGCCCGGAGACGAATCAGAAAGCCTGTACAGTGGAAGGAGAGGGCAACAGCTTGAGCAGCTCGCCGGCGGGAATACAGTGCTTGAGGACCATCTGAAGGTTCTTCTCAACACCCTTCTCCTTATTGTAATAGATCGAGCGGGTGCTCGAGACGATCCCCACCACCCGGCCGGTCCCGTCAAGCACCGGGGAGCCGCTCGAGCCGCGGGCGAAATCAGCGGTGATCGCCATGCGATTGATCTTGCCCCTCGGACCCTTGCCCTTCTTATGGTGAGCTTCGTGAACCAGGTAGCGGGAGAGGAGGCCATGGGTAAAGGTGTAGAACTGGCCGTCCGGATGTCCGAGAACATAGACATCCGAGCCGACGGGAGCATCAGCCTTGACGGGCAGAACGGCCAGCCCCTTGCCGGCAACCTTCAGAACGGCGATATCCTGGAGCTCATCAGCTGCCAGCACAGAGCTCACCGGATAGACCTTGCCGTCGTGCGTCATCACGCCAAGGGTCTCAACATCGGCCGCCTTCTCAACCACATGGTAGTTAGTAACCACCACGCCATCACTGCCGATCACGAAGCCGCTGGCGAAGCCGGAATGCCAATCCTCGCAGCGGTCGCATTTGTAGAGGGTGCCGACCATGACCACGCTCTTGACCGCGCTCTGGTAGATGTCGGCGGGAGCGAGAGCGGCTGGCGAACCGGCGGAGCAGTCCATCTCAAATAGCTTGCGATCGAGCTGGGACGCGAGCTTCCCGCCCTTGACCGTCTTGCCCTGGTCAAGATGCTCAGCCATCCGGGAGATGAACTTGTTCCGCATGCCGTTATCATCTTCTTTAGCTGGAGCCAGGGGCTTGCGCTTGCCCGCGGCTGCCGGAATTTCGAAGCGGAGTCTTTTCGGCGGCATGCAGACCTCGTCATTGCAGGCCTGGTAGACCAGCTCAGCGAGAATCTTTTCCCCCGGCCCGGTCCTCTTCAAGGGAACCGTGATCCTGAAGTTTCCCTCGAGCACCCCCTCCTTGCCAGCCGGTATCCGCGGTGCGGAGGCGGCGCTGAAGCTGGATCCTTCCAGAAATTCAATCTTCAGGGGGATGCCATCCCTGGCGCCATTTCCAAATACATGCCAGGGAGTTTTCACCGCGAGATCCAAGGTCAACACCTCGGAGCTGCCGGTCGCCCGGAGAGTGACAGGGGTCCCCGGGCGGACGGACCTGGCCCCCCTGGCGGGGAGGATCCCCCGACGAGGTGAGCGCGCGGCAGCGGGAGGAGCGCCCTTCTTTCCTTCCAGCAGGCGACCGACCCAGTCGTCGACCGCCGCGCCGCGCAGGTTCACGGCCTGGATAACGCCATCACGGTCGAGCAGGAAGCTTGCCGGAATGCTGTGGACGTCGAAAAGCACCGCGAGCTCGTTCTTCCACTTGCCGCCATCGAAGAAGTGGAGCCAATCCATACCGGCATCATCGATCTTCTTCTCAAACCTCGCCTTGTCGTCATCCAGGCTGATCGCGAAGATCTCGAAGCCCTTCTCCCTGTATTTCTCATAGGTCTTTTTCAGCTGGGGAAGCTCGGCCACGCAGGGGCCGCACCAGGTTGCCCAGAAATCGACCAGGACCACCTTGCCGGCGAAGCCGGCGGGAGTCACGGTCTTGCCGCTTCGATGATCCTTCACCTCGAAGCTCTTCAGCTTGCCGCCAACGACCCGAAGCTTCTCGAAGACCGACTTCAACCTTGGCAGCATCCGGCTCTTGCCCGCGGCCGTCATCGATTTCTCCACATCATCCATAAAGCGATGGGCCTCCTCGATCCTGCCCGTGCGGGCCAGGGCCGAGGCGAGTTCCCGCGCGTAGCCCTCGGGCTGGTCTGGATATTTTTCCTGGATCGCCCTCAACTTCGGCAGCGCCTTCTCGGCCTGCCCGGAGAACAGGTAGGCGGCCCCCTCGCGGATCCTGGCGATTCTCGCAAAGTCGCTCTCGGGCCAGGCCGCGAGGAACTGGCCATAGACCGGGGCAGCATCGGCATAGCGATGCATCCCCCAAAGACTGATCGCCTTGAGGTAGAGCGCCTTCTCCCGAAGGGGGGAGGTCTTGTATTCTCCAAGAAAGAGATCGATCTTCCTGAGCCCCTCGTCAGTCCCCTTGCAGAAGATCAGGTTCCCTCTCCTGCGAACGCCGAGGACCTCGTCAATCTCACGCATCGCCAGCTGGTCTTTGCCCAGCTTCTCAGGCGCAGGAGGCGGCTCCTTCCCCGAGAGCAGCTCGGCCACCCTGCGTTCAAGGGCCTCTCCTCGAAGCTTGCTGAAGCGCACCCTGCCCTCCCGGTCGAGGAGGAAGGTGAAGGGAATGCTGCGAATATTGTTCAGGACTCCAGGCGCTGTCTTCCAGCCAAGACCATCGTACAGCTGTGGCCAGTCCATCCCCTGCTTCTTCATGAAGTCGCGAATCTTTCCCTCATCGCCGGGATGATCCAGGCTCACACCGAGAATGGCAAAACCCCGGTCCTTGTATTTTTCATAGGTCGCGACCACGTTGGGCATCTCGCGCACACAGGGACCGCACCAGGTGGCCCAGAAATCGATCAGGAGTACCTTGCCGCGGAAGTCCTTTACCGAGACCTCCTTGCCATCGAGGGTTTTACCGGAAAATTCAGCGAAACGGATTTCGCCGGTCTCGGCCTCCCGACCTCGCCTGGCAACACCGGGGGCCTTCCTTTCACGAGCTTCACGAGGCTCGGCCGAATAGAGGTATTTGAGCAGCTTCCCTTTCATCTCGGCGTCCATACTTTGGTCTGCCATGGCCATCGCGACGAGCTCGGTGAGGAGCTTGACCTCAGCGGGCTGCTCACTCTTGACAAGCCTGGAACCAAAGCTCGAGTACGCCCCGTAGGCTCCCCTCGCGCCATGAAGCGCGAGCGTCGGCAGAAGAGCCTTGACCCGGGCGTGGTCCTTTTCATCCAGGGCCTCGTAGATAGCCATCGGAAGGATCCTGTCGATCCAGCCACCATATTTCTTTCCCGCCCCTGCAGGAAGACCGCCATGCTTGATGATATGCCCGACGAGACAATCTACCGCTGAGGCCGGCCGGGAGCTCGGCCCATCCTCCTTCTTGCCCACGAGGTACAAAGGAAAGGCCTTGACGTAGGCATCTTCTCCGAGATCGAGGCCTGTCGCCTCGATCTTTTTCAGCCAAGCCCGGACCTGCGCCATCCGGTCCGCTGGCTTGTTTTTCTTCAATTGTTCGATCACTACGAGAGCATCGATCTCCTCGACCGCCTGCTCCCGGGTCCAGTCCTCGACACCCCGGAGGGTCACCGGAAAAATAACCTGCTGGAGTACGATGAAGAGCAAGAGGCAAACGGGGAGACTTCTCATGCGCATTTTGAATTACACCTTTGCTGTGGACCATCCAGAGCTCAACCATGCGAGCCACCAGGCAGAAGCGGGTTTCTTTGCTGGATCCAGATTGATCCGGTAGAGAGCTATTATAAAGAGAAAAAGAAGGCCGGCTGAGTGTTTGGGTCGAAATGGTAGGGTTGGTGCTGAAGGAATTCAGCCGGCCCGTGGATTGCATCACTGCACCACAATGATGCCCGCGAGGAAGACTATTTGTTCAATAGGTATGAATCTTCGGGTTTTCTCCGTTCTAGCCGCCGCGGACCGGTCTCTCTACGGGACCGATCGCGCCATCTTCAGGACGCTCGACGGGACCAATAACTCCCGGCTCCGGTACCTCTACCGGACCAGGCTCCGCATCTTCTCTGCCCCGTACCCCGCAAAGACTGAAAACGGGTCCGGTCAGGACATTGACATCACGACAGGTCAACTCGCAATCGCGACAGAGCGAGAGCATGAAGGTCCCGCACCAGCCATCTCCGAGAGAGGCCAGCAGACGCCCATTGCGGCCGGGATCGAGACTCAACAGTCGACCGTTTCTCGCCCGAATCTGGTAGCAAGCGCCCCTCTCGCTGACCACGAGGCAGCCATCCTGGCGCAGATCACAGTCGCCGGGGAGGATGTCGGGGCCGCAATCGACATGGGCATCTTCGCAGGACTCGATCGAGTCATAGAGGTCTTCGCAGTCGCCTCCTGTGCAATCGCAACCGCTGAGCGTGCGGCAGTTCCTGCCGTCCCAGTAGTAGCCGAGAATGGCGGCGCAGAGGCCTTCAGAGGCGACCTCCATGGGCTCACAGGCGACCGGCTCGGGCTCGACATCGACACATTCGATGTGGGCAGCCTCGCAGGACTCGACACTGTCGTAGAGCTCTCCGCAATCATCGCCGGCGCAATCGCAGCCGCCGAGAGAACGGCAGCTCTCGCCGTCCCAATAAAAACCGAGCAGCATCCTGCACAGACCGACGCCCTCGACGTCCATGGCCTCACAGGAACCATCGACGGGACCGGAGTCCGGACAGCCGGAGTTCTCGCAGCCCAGAACGAGCTTCGTTGAGCCGCATTCAGGGAAGGGAGCGGGAACCGGGTCGCCGCCTAGAAAGAGAAAGTTCAAAAGATAGACGCCATCGGAGAGATCAACCGTCCCCCCCGTGGCCCCATCGGCGTTCACATCCGCCGCCTCGGCGCAGGGCAATGGGGCGCCCCCGAGGAAGAGGTTGTTGAGAATGTACACCGCGTCGGTGAGATTAACTGCGAGATCCAGGTTGGCATCACCCCTGAGAAAAGAGGTCCCGTCCTGTGCTCTCGCCCCCGTTGCAACCAGAATGATTGCCAGGAAGACTGACTTGCGCATGGATATACTCCTATCGCTGCTTCTTCCAAGCCCGACGTTTATGTCCCGAATCGACAGTCCGTGCCCCAGCAGGACCATCGCATCCTTCTATAGTCAAATGTACCAGCCAATCCGAGAATTCGTGCACAATCTCGAGATTTATGAAAATAATCCGGCTCGGACTCCAGGCGGGCGACGCCCTGGCAGGTTCCGGAAATCTCTCAGTCGTTGCCAGTGCCGGCGAGAAACGGCGGAAGGGGTACGCCTATGGCGTGGGCTAAAGAGCGCAGCAGCTCCGCCTCCCGGACCTCGATGACATCATCAAACAGGACACAATATGAGGCGGCCGTGATAAACGCCTTGCGCATCCGAATGGACGATCGCGCCAACCTCCCGAGCGAGGTTCTCAGCTCCTTGACCGCGACAGTCGCCACCTCGTATTTCAGCTCACCCTTCCCCCCGAAAACCTTTCGCGCAGACTCAAAGGCCCGCGAGCGCTGACTCGGATCAACATGCCCGGCAGCCGCCAGGGCGGAGAGAACACGCGAGAAATCCGGGGCCAGCTCGGCAGACTTCCTGTAGCGCTTCTTGCTCTTCCGGCGCAGCCTCCCGGCGCCATACAGGCAAAACTCGATCATCGTGATGTAGCAGAACTCCCGGAGATCGACCTTGTTGTCGAGCTTGACGATTTGCTCGATCCGGCCGATGAACTGCCGGGCCTGGTCTTTCGTCAAGAGCCGCAGGGCCGGCGCGCACATCTCCAGCAGCGGAAGCCGTGCATGGTCATCCAGCCGGGGCATCAGCTTCTCGAGACGAAACAGCTCGCCCAGCTCGTCCTTCCCGAGAATCATCGGGAGATCCTTCCTGACCCTCTTCCTGCGCTCCTTCTTATCCTCAGGAAGAAGCAAGAGGTACACCAGGGCGGTGGCGCTGAGAGGATGCCGGGCCGCCTCAGCAAGACCTTCGGGAAGCGAGGCGACAATGTGGATGGCATTCCTGATCCCGGCCTCGGTCACCGAGCCGGCGCTGGCAACGACATCTGCAGCCTGCGCGGTTATTTTCCTTTTCGCTGTCTTCCTCCGCCGCGGCGGCCTTCGCCGTGATTTGCGGCCACCCCCCGACAGGCCGGCTACACCGGCCGCCAGTGGCGCCCCCGCAGATGTCGCGGCAGGTCCGATCGCCTTGACTGGGATCTTCTCGATGCGGGCGATCCTCTCGGGCAGAGGCGGATGGGTCAGGCCGGTCAGCTTTTGCAGCCAGGCCAGACCGAAGCAAACCATGGGAATTACCACCACCAAAAACAGGGTCAGGGGCTGCCAGAGACTGCCCTCGTAAAAGTCCGCGGCAAGGATTGCGATAACCACGTACAGGACCGCGATGCTTCCCACAAAGATGAGAAAGGACTTGAGGCTAAAGGGACCTCCGCTGACGCTGGTAAAGCACATATGCGAGATCTCTGACGCTTTCGGGCTCTTGAGCTTACCATCTCCGTAGCCCCCTATTTTCCGCAGCGCCCCGGCGATACCGTTCGGATTACGAGTGAATTGAACAGCCGAGGCATCGGCGAGAAACTCACGCTGACGCGACACCGCGGCCTTGATCAACGAGGCGAAGAGGTGACCGATAAAGCCGATCACCATGAGCACCAAGCCGACGAAGAAAAACCCGACCGCCAACGGACAGCCTCCACCCTTGTCCTTGCCGCGGCTGGAGCTTTTGGGGCCGGATAGCACGTCGGCGATCCACATGAAGACATAACCGATGATGGCAAGGAACAGGATCCCGGCCAGGACTCCTATCAGTCGGATGTTGAGCCGCATGTCGCCGTTGAGAATATGGCTGAATTCGTGGGCAACCACACCCTGCAGTTCATCTCGATCCAGCCTCTCGATACAGCCCCGGGTCACCGCCACCGCCGCGTCGTCGATAGAATAGCCCGCGGCAAAAGCGTTGATGTTCGATCCATCCCCCATGATGTAGATCGCCGGTACCGGCACTCCCGAAGCGATCGCCATCTCCTCCACCACATTGATGTACTTGCGCTCGAGAACATGCGTGGTGGAGTAATTCACCTCGACAGCCCCCACCAGCTCGGCAACCGCCGATCCGCCGGCGCGCAAGCTGGAGATCTTGATCAGGCAGGCCAGGCCGCTGGTCAGGAGTGTGCATCCCATCACCCACGCCAGGGTCTTCGGTTGCCAGAAACTACCTGCGAAGCGAGGCCCGTGTTGCCAGAAGCTGCCCCCGTACTGGTCCTGCAGGAGGAGGGCGAAAAAAAAGTAGAGGGCCGTGATGATCCCCACAACGGCCAGGGAGAACAGGATGACCAGGCGTTGCGTAGAACGACGCGCTCTCTCCTGGTGCTCAAAGAAATTCATCGTCATGGGCTGGACAGCTCCCGGCCGGGAGCGCTCCATGTTAAAGCCCGCTTGAGTCTTTCAGTCCTCATCAGAACCCGCCAGGTCGGTCGAGGCGAGGAACGGTGGCACGGGTATGCCAAGGGCATGGGCGAAGGCGCGCAACAGCTCCGCCTCCTCTACCTCGATGATCCCATCAGCGAGGACACAATGACTGCAGGCCATCAGGGCCTTCTTGCGAATGCCCAGCGTCGAGCGCGCCAGCCGGCCGACTGAGCTCCTGAGCTCGGTCATCTCCACACCTCCAGCCTCGTATTTCAGTTTCACTTTTCCATCGAGTTTCTTACGCGCAGCGGTGAACGCCCGCTGGCGAGCGTGAGAATCATCCTGCCCGGCATCTGAGAGAACAGAAAGAATACGTGAAAAATCCGGAGCGAGCTCCTTGATCTTCCGGTAGCGCTTCTTGTGCCTGCCGCGCAGCTTCCCACTGCCATGCAGGCAGAAATCGATCATCGTGGCGTAGCAGAACTCCCGGAGATCGACCCTGGTGTCGAACTTGATGATCTCATCGATGCGCTTGAGAAAATCTTCCGCCTGCCTCTTCGTCAGGGTCCGCAGCGCGGGCGCGGTCATCTCGAGCAAAGGAAGCCGGGCGTGGGCATCCAGGCCGGGCATCAACTTTTCGAGGCGAGACAGTTCCCCCAGCTCGTCCTGGCCGAGAATCCCCGGGAGGCCCGTCCTGACCATCTTCCGACGCTCCTTCTTGTTCTCCGGCAGAATCAGGAGATACACCAGGGCGCTTGCGCTGAGGGGATGCTGGGCCGCCTCGGCGAGGCCGGCTGGAAGCGAGGCGACGATGTGACTGGCCTTCTCGACCCCGGCCTCGGTCACCGAGCCTGTGCTGGCGATGACATCAGCCGCGCTCGTCCTGATCGTCCCCCCGGCCAGACCGGCCGCGCCGGCCGCCAGGGGCGCCCCGGACGCCTGCGCTTCGCCCGGACCGATGTCATCGAGCGGCAGGTTCTCGATGCGCGAGATCCTCTCCGGCAGCGGAGGATGGGTCTTGAAGCTGAAGAAAGAGTTGACCACGCTGCTGAAGCACATATGCGAAACCTCCGTGGCTCTCTTGGTCTCGAGCTCCCCATCAGCGTAGCCTCCGATCTGACGCAGGGCGCCGCCGATCCCGCCGGGGTTGCGAGTGAATTGAACAGCCGAAGCATCCGCGAGAAATTCACGCTGGCGTGAAACCGCCGCCTTGATCAGCGACCCGAAGAAGTACCCGATATAGCCGACCAGGAAGAGGGCCAGCCCGATAGCCAACAGGGCAGCACCACCACCACCCTCCTTGCTCCGGCTCCTTCTGCCGCCTGATCTCGCACCAACCTCGAGCAAGATCCTGCCAATGACGGCGATAAAGAGAATGCCTGCGAGCACGCCAATCAGTCGAATATTGAGGCTCATATCGCCATTGAGGATATGGCTGAATTCATGGGCGACCACTCCCTGCAGTTGTTCGCGGTTGAGTTTCTCTATGCATCCACGGGTCACGCCGATCACAGCGTTTTCTGGGGAGTACCCGGCGGCGAAGGCATTGATGCCGGCTTCCTCCATGATGTAGGAGGGGGGCACGGGAGTGCCTGAGGCCAGCGCCATTTCCTCGACGATATTAAGGAATCGTTTTTCCGGAAGATCTTTTGTTTGGTGGGAGAGAAGCTTCCCTCCAAGTGCCTCAGCAACAACTTTACCTCCTCCTGCCAGGCTAATTACCTTAAAAAGGGTCCCCAACCCCACAATTGTTGCGGTGCCCAACGCAACTATTCCGGCAAGCGCAGGATCCCAGAGGATTGTTTTCGAGACCGAATCCCTGCAGAAGATGAAGGAAGCCAAAATAAACAGGGCCCCGAAGATGCAAACCACAGCCAGCGCAAAATATAATACAAGCTGGCCCGTTTTTTGGCGGGCCTTGTCCT
>DODI01000099.1:0-4426 GCA_003509045.1 Planctomycetota bacterium
GTTGTCGCCATCTTCCCCTCGCTCGAGGGAGGCGCCTGCGTCCTGTCATCGGATGCCGTCGAGACTCCTCCGCCTCCTGCCGATGCCGCCGAGTCACCCTGATAAGGTCGGCAGGTAAGAAGGTTTTGCCTTTCGCCAGCGGCTGCAATAGGCTTCTTGTTCTTCCCCTGGAGCCTTCGAGTGTTCCGGGCGACGGTAGGCAAGACACAGCAGGTTGCACAATTAGAGCGGAGGGTTCACGTGGCGAACGGTCAACTCGGCGTAGGTATAGTTGGAAGCGGGATGATCAGCGAGTTCCAGGCCAAGGCGATCGGGGATCTCGACAACGCCGTGGTGACCGGGTTCTTCGACCGGGTTCCGGAATTGGCGGTCCGCCGGGCCGAGCAGTTCGGCAAGAAGTCCTATGCCGCCCTCGATGAGCTGCTGGGTGATGACGAGGTGGATATCGTTTCGATCTGCACCCCGAGCGGCTCTCACCTCGAGCCAGCCCTGGCCGCGGCCGCCGCGGGGAAGCATGTGATGGTCGAAAAGCCGGTGGAGGTGACCACCGAGAGGATCGACCAGATCATCGAGGCCTGCCGGGAGAACGGGGTAACGCTCGGGGCGATCTTTCCGAGGCGCTTCTTCGAGACCAGCCGGCTGCTGAAAGATGCCGTCGATTCAGGCCGTTTTGGAACACTGAGCCTCGGGGACGTGGCCATCAAATGGTTCAGGGACCAAGCCTATTACGACCAGGGAGGCTGGAGGGGGACCTGGGAGCTCGATGGCGGCGGCGCCCTGATGAACCAGGGCATTCACGGAATCGACCTGGTCCAGTGGATCATGGGCGGCGTCGAGACGGTCTGCGGGCATGTAGCGACGGTCGGCCATGAGCGCATCGAGGTCGAGGACGTGGCCACCGCTACGGTTCGCTACAGGAACGGGGCGCTCGGAGTTATCGAGGGCACGACCGCGGCCTGGCCCGGCTCAAAGATTCGTATCGAGATCTCCGGCACCGCCGGGAATGTCGTGATGGAGGATGAGACGATCGTCCAGTGGGAGTTCGCCGAGGCGCGCGATGAGGATGCGGAGATCATAGAAAAATACGGTCCTCGCGAGGGGCTCTCCGGCGGCGGCGCGGCCGATGCCAAGGCCATCGATACCGAGGGGCACCGAAAGCAGTTTGAAGACTTCTGCACCGCGATCCAGACAGGGGCGGAGCCTTATTGCGTCGGCCTCGATGGACGGGCCGCGGTTTCGGTCATCACCAGCATCTACCGGAGCGCCAGGGAAGGGCGGGTCGTCGAGGTCGATTGACGGGTACTGGCCGTCGAGTTATCCGGCCGGCGGCGGAGCCTCGCATTCGAGCTCGTCCTCAGTCGGGTCGATGCCGGCCTCGGGATGCGGAGCCTGGGGGGCGGATCCTCCCTGGAAGAGGAAGTTCAGCAGGGCGATCGCATCGGTCAGGTTGACCTGTCCGTTGTCATCGATGTCGGCGGTGTCCTGACAGGCCAGCTCGCCGCCCCTGAAGAGCCAGAGCAGGATCTGGATCGGATCGGTCATGCCGAAGGTGCCTGATGAGTCAACGTCTCCGCGGATGAATTGGACCGGAGGCGGGAGGATCTCGACCGTTGTCGCCTCCGAGCTTCCGACGCCCGGACAGGTGACCGTCACTCCGGCTGTTCCCAGCGAGAGCTCCGCAGGTACGGTGACGACTATGCTTTCGGGGAGCCCGGCCAGGTCGAGCTCCTCTGCGAGGATCTCGCCAAAGCTGACGGTGAGGCCGGGGTGGAAGTTAGAGCCTTCTATTGTGATGACTCCACCCTGCGCTACCTGGGCGGGGGAGATGGATGTGATCGCAGGCGGGGCTCCGCCCGGGGCGGTGACGATGACCTGGGCCTGGTCCACGATTCCTCCGGTGGTGTTGAAGCCGAGGAAGGAGACCTCGTTGGCTCCCTCGTTGAGGGGGACGGTGACCGACCAGCCCAGCGGGTTCGAGTTGGAGAACTCGGCTCTCTCGGCGCTGGGCGCGACCTCGCCATTGACGAGAACAAGGATGTCGGTGATATCTATCGGCGCGCGTCCCTCGATGGTCGCCTGGCTGCCGCCGGCGAGGAAGGCTTCGCCATCGTTCGTTTCGATGGTGAGGGCCATGCGGTCCGAGGAGAGGCCTAGAAGCCTGGAGCGGATGCTCGAGGAGCGTCGGTCAATGAAGCCGTTTCGCCGGGCCACCTCGAGGCTGGAGATTCCTCGCCGCTGCAGGTGGGAGACAAAGTTTCCAAGGAAGGTGGAGTTGAACTGGTGGTTGATCATCTCCCAGAGGATTCCATAGTACATGCGCTTGATTCTCGGCCGGTTCCACATCCGATGCAGCGCCGGGAACTTGCCCTGGTTGGTGACGAAGGGCGCGTTGATGTTGTTGGATGGGAGCCAGCGGCTGAGCCCGCCGTTGCCGTAGGTCAGCTCCATGTCCCAGGGCAGAAGCACCCAGCGGCCATCGACAGGCGGCCGGTAGATGTAGCAGTTCTTGCCCCTGTCGGTGCCCCAGGTGTCCCAGTCGTCGGTATTGATTCGAACGGCGAGGCAGCGCAGGAAGGCATCTACGTTCATGTGGTCCCAGATGATCTCGTCAAAGAGGGCATCGGGGGTCTGGCGGCGATCGAGCACCTGGGCGAGCCTCACCAGGTGGGTGAAGTCGTCTTTCCCCTCGTCCATCCGGTTGTTGTAGTAATAGCGGTAGTTCTCCTTGTACTCAGGCGGATTCCCCGGGTCGCCCTGGGGCGAGTTGACGTAGGGGGGGTAGCTCAGGCGTCCATCGTAGCTGGTCGTGCGGCTGCCGCCGTCATTGAACTCGTGGCGGTCATCCATCTCGAAGAAGGAGCCGTTGTCGTCATCTGGGTACCAGCGCTGGATCAGCTCCCTGTTGGGAACCTGGACGAATTCGCGGAGCTCGTTGATGCCTGCGCTCGAGCCGCGGTTGATGTTCCATTGCACCAGCCACTGGTAGGAGTAGGGAGTCCGGGTGTTGCCCTGGTTGTGCCGGATGAGGTAGTTCGAGATCCGCTCGCGGCCGTCACGAGCTCCAGCCCCCTGGTGGTCCTCGAGTCCGAATTTCTTGATCACCCCGTGCAGGGTCTGGTCCTTCGCCATCGAGACGCGGTAGCTCTCCGACCAGCGCTGCCTCGCCCAGGGGCTGCCCGAGAAACGAACCCGGGAGTGATAGTACAGGTCCTCGTTGCCGAAGAGGAAGGATCCCTCGACGAGGTCGTTGGAGTGCAATTGCCTGGCGTTGAGGTAGCGCTCGGCATCCTGGTCAATCCAGAAACGGTAGGAGGGGTTGGCTCCTCTCTGGACATTCTCGTGGCGGTAGACACAGTAGCTGCGATCGAGGTTTTCGATGTCGAGCGCGCTGAGAATCGATGGGTTGGTGCGCTGGGTACGGTCGATCGGGTAGCGGCCAACTCGTCCCCCGCTGTCCCTGGCGAGCACGTAGAATACCACTGTTCTTCGAAGCACCTGGCCCGGGATCGTGGCATGGTAGCGGCCCCTGGAATCGGGTCCCTGCATGCTGATTTCATTGTCTCCCTCGCCGGCGGAGTTCGCTCTGTTCAGGCTCCAATAGAGCTTGACGTCCGTTATGTTGTCGGGATCCTGCACCCTGCAGGAGACCTGCACCGGGACATTGTTGCCGGGCAGGTTGGGGGACTGGACCATCTTGTCGATGACCGGGCCTATGTTGGGGCCGGCGTTTCCAGCCGCCTCGCGGGCGGTCACGCTGTTGACGGCTCCGGGTGTTCCAAGGTTGCTGGGGATGTCGAGCTCGTGGGATCTGGCGAAGTCGTGGTTATAGCCCCGGGTCAGCATCGTCTGTGAGCCCGCGATCCACCTGGCCTTGAAGGAGATGAAATAGTTACTCCGGGCTCGCAGGTTCCTGGCCAGCGTGTGCTCGAGACGGTTCGCCTTGTTGTCACCCTTGCCTCTGGCGACGATCTTCAGCGAGGCGTTGCCCTCGATCACCTCGGCCGGGTCGGTCGTGCGGCCGGAGTTGATGTGGGTTCCCTGGATCTTCCATTCACCGGGCCTGGAAGAGTTCGAGCTGATCTCCGCTTCAATGTCTCCGTTGCCAACGTAATTTTCAGAGTCGGCGGGAACGTACTCGCCCGATTGGAGGACAGGGGCGATGTAGAAATCGCTGGAGTTGACGCTCGAGTTGTGGGCCTGGATGGCGATGACGTTGGTGCCGGCGATCAGCAGGTCCATGAAATCCAGCATGTTGATGTCGGTCTGCCCCGAGCTCGTTCTCTCCCGCGAGCTTCGGGCCCTGGCGTCGAAGGTGTCCTGGATATCTTCGCCGCTGGTGCGCATGTTCTCGATGTGGATCCTGGTTCCATTGAGGTAGACGATGAAGCCATCATCGTAGGCCGCGTAGAACCGCAAGGTCCCGATA
>DODI01000134.1:0-5288 GCA_003509045.1 Planctomycetota bacterium
TCACATCGCGAAACTTCCCCCCTCCCATGTTTTTCAGAAGAACATCCGCCTGCGCCTCCATCCCCCCAGGGCCGCAGAAGATCGAGAGCCCCTTGTATTCACACTCTTTCCGCCGGCCCCCTCCCGGACCAAGACGCAGATAGTTGGCGACATAAAGATCCACAAGCCCATCGGAGTCAAAATCCGCAAAGCTCGAGCTCGTACTCCAGGCAGGAACCTCAGTCCCGGAGTCGGCGAGCCGGCGGAAGCGGCCCCCTCCCAGGTTGCGATAGAGAGCATTCGGGCCGCGGTTGGTCACGTAAAGATCCAGCCTGCCATCATTGTCGACATCCGCGACTGCCGCGCCGCTGCCCCAGCCCGGGTCCCCGGCCTGGGAGAGCGCTGTGATATCCGTAAATTTCCAGCCCCCCTCATTTCGATACAGCCCGTTTACCGCGCCTCCGGCCGCTCTAACGTCCTGTCCCGAACCCGCGTTGACAAGATACACATCCAGGTCCCCATCCTGGTCACAGTCGAAAAGTGCGACACCGCTACCGTTAACCTCATCAATCCGTTTTTTTTCTGGAGAGCCGCAGCGATGTATAAATTCAATTCCCGACCGCTCGGTCACATCGACAAACTCCGGATCCCGGGCGCATAGCCGCACGCTCGAGCAGATGGCGCAAACAAGGAGCAAGAGCCTGCTGTAAAGAAGCGGGGCTGTGTTCATCGAAGAGGTCCTGGGCAGCACTTGTGGCCTCGGTGGTTGATGGTGGAAAATACCGACAGTGAATTATTCCCCAAGCCGGGCATCAGGACAATACGAGTGCTCAAGTTACTTACGCTATCCTGCATCTACATCTGCTGCGTCTGTCCGAATGCCTCTGCAGATGGGCTGACGGACTACCTGGCAGCAGGGCGCTTCGACAGAGCCCTGCGGCAGATCGATGTCCTCTTAGCTGAACCGGCAGGCGGTAGCCGGGAAAAACGCCAGCGCCTGCTCGCGCTGCGGGCGAAATGCCTGTTTGAGCTGGCGGACTACCCCGCCTGCGAAGAGACCCTCCTGGGGCTCATCGAGAGCGGCACGACAACCAGGCTTCACAAGGCGGAGTTCCTTGCCCAGGTAGCCAGGCTCCGCTCCTTCCAGCACGATCATTCCCGGGCGGGCGAAACAATCAGGCGCGCCCTGAAACTCGCTGACAATCCGGATCTTCGCCGAGTCGCGATCTCCATAGCTCTGCGCGCACGAAAGCACGAAGAGGCTCTCCCCCACATCAAGAAGGTACTGGAAAAGCTACCGAGAGATCCACGAGCGCATTACCAGCTCGGCCTCATCCAGCAGCGGCGAGGGGAATACCAGCTCTCCATTCCAGCCCTGCGGCGAGGCCTGGAGGTGGCTGCTCTAAAAAACGAGGCGAGCTTTGAGCTGGCGCTGGCGCTGCGAAAATCAGAGCGGCCGAGCGAAGCCCTGGCTCTCCTCATCGATCTTCTGCAGGAGGACCCCACCATCGAGCACGCCTGCTACCAGGCGGCCCGTTGCCTGCTGGAAATTGGCGGCCCCGGCCAGGCCAGGCTCGCCGCCTACCTGCTTGATTATCTCAAGGCCCTGAAGAAATCCAGCGGTCCCTCCTCCAGAGACCACCACCTCGTCGCAGCCGGCAAGGCGGCAGAGGCTTGGCTCACGAGGGCGGCGACCAGGGAGGCCCTTGGCGATGATGCCGGCAGCCTGGTGAACCTGCGAAAAGCAGAGGGGCTCTCGCCCTTATCGCCGGCTGTCATCCTGCATGGGGCAAGGTTCTTTCTCCGCAGGGGACTGCTGGCAGAATCAAGGAGGCGGCTGGCCCGCCTGGAATCAGCGGCTGAAGAATTGAAGAGCTCAATCGACGAACGCGCCCGGGCCCTCAACGAACTGCAAAGCGGCCCCTGGAAAACGGCCGCCCTCCAGTTGGCCGCCTGTGGATGGGCCGAGGCCGAACGGCACCTCGTGGAAGCTCTCGCGGCAAGCCTCCGGGCCGCCCCCGGGAAATCCGCCTCACTGGCGCGGCTGCTCCTGGCCAGGAATCCCGCTTCGCATCCCGCGCTGCTCTTCCTCGCTGAGCATACCAGCGCGCCGCAGCTCGTGATCCCCCACCTCCACTACCTCTCCAGGCTCTGCGCGGCCGACCCGAAAAACACCCTGCTGCGGAAAGAACTGGCGACCCTGCGCAAACTTCTGCTTGGCTCCTGAGCCCAACCGAAGGCATTATGGTGGATTATCCAGGATCTTTAACCCGGGAGCCAACAGGTGAAATCAAGTCTCTGCTTCTTCCTTGCCCAGACGGAAAATGCAAACCCGCCGTCCACTTGGGACCAGGCCATCGGCGTAGCCGTCCTCCTCGCCACCGCCGTCATCTCCTACTTTCTCATGCGCGCGATCATTATTCCCCTCATCAGCAGATGGGTCGCCGAGAGCAAGAACAAGATCGACGACATGCTCCTCGATCCCCAATTGCTGCACAGGATCTGCCTCCTGGCGCCCTTCACTGTAATCTACCTGCTGGTCTCAGGAACCGCCTATGTCCCTGAAGCCCTCTCCGGCTATCTCCCCGCGGTTTTCAGGAGTAACGACCTCGGTAACACCTGGTGGGCTCCGCTGGAAAAGATCAACGAGGCTCTCATCGTGCTGCTCGTGACACTGGCGGTCAGCGCAGCCATCAACGCCTTCAATTCGGTCTACCAGACCTTCGAGATCTCCAGGCAACGCCCGCTCAAGGGCTACCTCCAGATTGTAAAACTTCTCGCCTTCGCCTTCGGCGCGGTCATTATCATCGCAATCCTGACAGGACAGAGCGTCGGCTACTTCGTGACCGGGCTCGGAGCCATGACCGCAGTCCTGCTGCTCGTCTTTAAGGACACCATTCTCTCGCTGGTGGCCTCCATCCAGCTGACCCAGAACGACATGGTGCGGGTAGGAGACTGGATCGAGATCCCTGGCGCAGGAGTTGACGGCGACGTCATCGATGTCGCGCTGCATACCGTCAAGGTCCAGAATTGGGATAAGACCATCGCCACGGTACCCACAGCGCAGCTCATCCAGAAGTCATTCCGGAACTGGAGAGGAATGTCGGAGTCCGGGGGACGCAGGATCAAGCGTTCGCTCAGCATCGACATGTCGACGATCCGCTTCCTGGAGGAAGGTGAGATCGAGCGCTTCTCCCGGTTCTCGCCTCTGAAGCAGTACATGGAATCAAAGCTCGATGAGCTCGACAACCACAATAAGGAAAACGATCCGGGGTCTGACCTCACCTGGGACCCTCGGCGCCTGACGAATATCGGAACCCTCCGAGCCTACATTATCCAATACCTGAGAGACAATGAGCGGCTCCACCAGGAGGGAATGACCCTGCTGGTACGCCAGCTCCAACCCGGATCGCAGGGGCTCCCCATCGAGATCTATTGCTTCGCCAATGACACCGCCTGGGCAAACTACGAAGACATCCAGGCCGATATTTTTGACCACCTCCTGAGCAAGCTGCCTGAGTTCGGACTCAAGGTATTCCAGGAGCCCAGCTCTTCAGACTTCAAGTCCCTTGCGGGAGCCAGGGAATAGCTACCGTATTCACGGCGACCGCTGTCGCCGCAGACAGGATTCTTCAGCCCCATGAGACCATACCTCTTCATCCTGGCGATCTCCCTTTGCTGTTCCCTGCCCGGCGGCGAGAAAGAAAAGTTCAAGCAGCCCGAGCTGATCATCGATGAGCGGTTCACCATCGAGTTGGTCGCCGCCCCGCCGCTTGTCAAGCATCCGATGCTCGCCACCCTCGACCCGCAGGGACGCATGTTCATCTCCGAAAGCGACGGGCAGAACCTGCAGAAAGCCGAACTGCTGAAGCAGCGGCCTCGATTTGTCAGGATGCTTGAAGACACCGATCGAGATGGCGTCTTTGACAAGAGCACCATCTTTGCCGACAAGATGGTCATGCCGGAAGGGGCCCTCTGGCACCAGGGAGCCCTCTACATCATCTCATCTCCCTATCTCTGGCGACTCGAGGACACCGATGGGGATGGGGTCGCCGACCGTCGCGACAAGATCCTGGGTTATATGGAATTCGATGGCCGGGCCAACCAGCACGGCCCCTGGCTGGGACCCAACGGCCTGCTCTACTTTACCGGCGGAATCTTCGGCTACGACCTTGTCGGAACCGATGGAGTTCACGCCGCGAAGGGAACATCTGCCGGGGTTTTCTCCTGCCGTACAGATGGCTCGGACATCCGGGTCGTCTGCCACGCTGGAATCAACCCGGTCGAGCTGGCCTTCACGCCCTGGGGCGACATGCCCTGGACCTGCGCGATCTTCGACAGCGTCGGGGGACGGCACGACTCGCTCTCTCACTGGATCCACGGCGGCCAATACGGCCCGAAGGACTATGGCTCCACCCGCGAAGGCGCTGCCAGCCTCAAGAGAACAGGCTACAGGCTGGGTACGGTCGTGCGCTGGGGACAGGTCGCGCCGGCTGGACTTCTCCGCTACAGGGGAGAGCATCTTGGAAAAGAATACCGCGGTGACTATTTCAGCTGTCATTTCAACACCCATGCGGTTCACCGAAGCACCCTCTTGTCCACCGGATCGACCTTCGGAGCGCGGGACGAGGTCTTTCTCCGCTCCCCGAGCATCGATTTCCACCCGACTGATGTCATGGAGGACCACGATGGGAGCCTCCTGGTGATCGACACCGGCGGTTGGCTCAGCTGGGGCTGCCCGACCTCCAAGCTTGCCAAGCCCCAGATGCTTGGCTCGATCTACAGGATCCGCCGCAAGAACGGGGCGAAGACCACGGACCCGCTGGGTGTAAAGGTCGACTGGAAGGGAGCCTCGCATGCCGCCCTGGCGCGGCTTCTCGCCGACCAGCGTCCACTGATCCGTGACCGTGCGCGCGAAGCCCTCGCGGCCCGCGGACAGGAAGCCGCCCCGGCCGTCATCGCATTCCTCGCAAAAAGCAACGCTCCAGAGGGCCGGGCTCGCGCAGTCTGGACCTTATCGAGAACAGGAGGTCCCAGGGCTCTCGCGGCTCTCAGGGGCGCTCTCAGCGACAGTCACCCGGGAGTCCGCCAGGCGGCGGCGCGCAGTCTTGGAATGGCACGGGACAAGAACGCGGTGAAAGCTCTCTGCCGAATCGTCACGGAAGACGCGCAGGGCGCCAAGCGCTTTGCAGCCGAAGCGCTGGGGAGAATCGGCAGCCCGAAGGCCGTAAAATCAATTCTCCAGGCCATGGAGACAAGCTCCGATGATTACCTGGACCACGCTCTCTGCTACGCGCTCATCGATATCG
>DODI01000473.1:0-6349 GCA_003509045.1 Planctomycetota bacterium
ATCTCGGTCTCGAGATCCTCTGTCGCCAGCTCGAGCTCTCCCCCTCCCTCTCCCAGCAGGATATTCTTTAGCGGAAGCTCTCCCGGTCGTTCCTCGAAGCGAATGCGAGTGGTCCCCGAACGCTCAGCCCTGACCGTATACCGGAGCTTTCCCAGTTCGGTATCCACCCCGGGCGGAAGCCCCGGGGGGCCCTGGCCATCGGTGTCACAGACGAAAACACAGGAGATTGTTCCAGCCTCATCATCTACCGAAAGCCGCCACCAGTCGAATTCGGCCTCCGTACCCGGATCGGAAAAATAAAAATGCTCGCTCGAATAGCCGAGGGCGAGGCTGCCGGCCAGGACCGGAACATCACCGCGGCAATAGATCCCCAGGCTCCCCTGGCCAGCAAGATTCGGCGGTGGTTCCATTTCTACACGGACGGTCGCGGCTCCCTCGATAAGGGGAAGCACAGGGGCCGAGACCTGGTTGTCTCTCACATCCATCAGCTCAGCGCTGAAAAACAGCGACCTGTCAAGCCGGGAGCGGTTGTAGATTTCGAGAGCCAGTATGTTTTCACCCGGCCGCAGCGACTCCCGGCAGAGAAAAACATCCTCAGTGATTCCGCCGCGGTGATAGCGAGCGTAGGCGGAGTCCGCAATGGCGAAGCCGGGATCTCCAAACCCCCTGCGAGCCACCTCCAGGCCGTTAATATAGGCGACGAATCCATCGTTGTAATCAATCCTCAAAAGAAGCGAGCTCACCGCGGCCGGGTCTGAAATAGCGAACCCGCGCCTGGCATAGAAAACTCTCCGCTGGTTCAGAAGCATGTCGAGCTCGGTCAAGACCGTCGCCGCGCCAAACCCGATCCCCGACTGCCCCTCTTGCCAGGATGCGTCATCGAATGTTTCCCGGCTCCAGCCGTCCGCGGGAACATCCAGGGAATACCAATACCTCCAGGAAGCTCCGGCTGGCACCAGGGTGGCCGACCTCTGCAGCCCGCAGTCGAGCTCATCGGGAGTCGGATCGACCCCCGGAATGGAATAGGGCGGCGCGGGAGCGATGCCATCTGCCAACGCCAGCACAAAGGCGTCGAGATCCTCCAGATCAAGAAGACCGTTATCATTGAAATCCGCCGCATCCGGACACGGCAGAGCAATTCCCTCCCGGTGAACCCTCAAAAGAGTCAGCGCATCCTTCAGATCAACCTCGCCTCCCTTGGGGCCATCTTCAACCAGGTCTCCGCGGGTAAAGCTTCCTGCCAGAACCGGCGGATTCTCCTCAACGCAGAAGGGCTGCTCCCGCAGCAGACTGGTCTGGTGAATCGGAGCGGGGTTACCTTCGTTGGAGGTGAAGAAATCCCGGTCATCCAGGTCAAAGCAGATCGACTCGCTCTTGGGCTCAGCCGCGCCTGCATTGGGAAGAACAATCCGCGGCTGGGTAAAGATTCTCTCGAAAGGAGCCCCCTCCGGGAGTCGGTATTCCTGGACCGCGGGAAAGGTCCGCACCAGCATACGGCGGCCGTCACGGGTAAGATCGGCGGCGGTCACCAGGCCGCCGACATTCATGGTGGCGATAAGAACGAGCGTCTGTACGGCACCCCCCGGGGTGCTGCTGGGAAAACGGTATACGCCAGCCGGACCATTGAGCTTGGTGATGATATAGAGAGTCCCCGTGGCGGGATGAACGATCAGGGACTCGTTATTGTAGGTTCCTGTGGGATAGCGGAAACGAATCGCCTCCGACCTCTCCGCGACCAGGCGCTGGTTGAGGTTGACTGACGGCAGGAAGGGCTCGGGCAGACGCCAGATCACCAGCTCGTTTCGATTGAGCGCGTTGTTTCCTGTATCGGCGATGAAGAGATAGACGCGAGCAGGGTCGGGGCCGGGGCCAGTGGCGATATCCTCGTAGTCGGTATTGGAGGCGCCGGGCAGTTCCACCTCAGCTACCAGGGCCCCATCTTTGCGGACCGCAAACAAACGCGCCGCGTTCTTCGAGTCATTGTGAACCCAGAAATAGTCCCGGCGCCCGGTAATGGGAACCATCCCCGAGACTTCATCAATCCTTAAATCGCTGATCGTTCCAACGCGGACCGGCCGTGAATACTCCTGCGCCTCTACACTCCCCTCGCGCCAGGATGCGAACCATACCAGCAACAGGCAGGAGAGGCGAACGAAACGGAAAATACACCTGGAACAGGTGACTGGGAACACCATCTCTATCCCTCCATAAACCCCAAGTATGCCCAGATTTCAGGCAGGTTCACCTGATTTCCCAGACGGGTTTCCAGGTAATCCGCCAACCGAGGCCGTCAGCCGCAGCTGGTATAGGCCTCGCAGCCCTGGTCCCCGGGACCTCCCTCCGCATCGGAGTCCGTCCCGCAGGCCTCCCCCCCGGGCGCGGGAGGCGCCTGGCCTCCCAGGAAGAGATAGGACAATACGAAGATTCCATCAGTAATGTCGAGGGAGCCGTCATTGTTGGCATCCCCGGCCTCCCTGCAGGCCGGCAGGTCTCCGCCAAGAAAAAGCGCGCCGAACAACCACAGGCTGTCGGATATTCCAAGCTGACCGTCATCATTGGCATCTCCGCGCCGGAAGGCGGTGCGGGAGGTGGAAGCCGTAACAACCACCTCGATGCTGGCGGTATTGTTGTCATCATCGATTTCCTCCGTCGAAGAGCTCACCCGAGCGACCACCACGTAGGTTCCGGAGGCGGCGTTCGGGCTGACCTGGACGGGAAAGAAAAGGTTCGAGCCGAAATTAGGCTGCAGGGGCTCGATCAGGAAACACGACACTCCGCCGGGGTTCACACCGCATTCATCTCCCGGAATGTCGCCCGTCATCCCCTCGGGAAGCAGGAGCTCAATCCGCACATCAGCGGCGTCCCTGGATCCCAGGTTGAAGGCCGCGACCGTATAGGAGAGGCTCCCTCCGACCGCCACCGACTCTTCCGAAGACTCGATGGTGACTCCAAGGTCAGGAGCGGGAAACGAATCGGATTCGCCGGGGTTGCTGGGGAAATCACCGGCAAGCACCGGCTCTCCCTCGGTCCAGTCGCAGCCTGCCCCGAGCTCCTGTCCGTTGGTGTAGCCGTCCCCGTCGGAGTCCAGGTCACAGATGGCCTGCCAATCGACATTCCCATTGACCAGGGTCCTGTCTACATCCAATCCAAAGGCGTTACGCGGGCCTCCGCCAAAACCTTCGTGACAGGAGATGCAGCCAATTTCAAAACCGTTAGGAAGCTGCGCCACCCGGAAGCTGCGCGCGCTGGCGGCCGGCGAGGCAGCCAGAAGGATCAGGAAAATAAAGGCTCCCGGACAAAGACGACACGGCATCTGCAAACTCCTCAGCTGAAACGGGTAATCATTCGCCGCGCTCCGCAGGGCGGCTCCCTGTGTGAAAGCCCGGGCCGCGGACTGCCCCCCAGGTAAACACTACCCCTATCTTATAGCCTGCCAGGAGCGCCCCGAACCGTTTTCGATAAAAGAACCGTTTTTGATAAATTAGTCTTCCTCAGCCGGATGAATCAGATCGATCCACCAGCCGAGATCCCGCGAATACTCGGCCGAGAGGTCGTGTTTCACCAGCTGGCGGTGAAAGCTAGCGGCGCCGAGCTTGCCCAGGTCGGCCGCCTCGGCATCGGGGAACCGCTCTGTTGGATCAGCCGCGATCATCTTCGTACAGAGCTCGAGAAGATCGAGACGAAGATCGAGATGGTCATACCGGGGCATATACTCAACCAGCTCATCAGGTAAGCGCAGCTTCTTCTCGAGGAGTTGATCAAGGGTCTTGCACTCCTTGAACAGCAGCTTGCCCGTCAACATCTCGATCAGCACATAGCCAAGACTGGCGATGTCGGAGCGATAGCGCACATCCCTCTCCCTGATCAGCTCCGGGGCCATGTAATAGGGCGTACCGCGAACCTCCGCCTGCAGATCGACCTGACGATCGCAGGACGAGTCCATGTCGATCAGCTTCTTCGTACCCGTCCGCTTGATCATGATGTTCGAAGGCTTCAGATCGCTATGAATGATCTCGTGATGATGAAGGGAAGACAGCCCCGCGAGACAGCCGCGCAGAATATCGACAGCGGCCGCGGGTCTCAGCATGCAGTGATCCTCCCCGGGGGAGACCAGGATATCGTTCAGGCGGTCCCAATCCGCTTTTGCGACCCGCGCCTGGGATTCCCTGTAGAGCTTCGTGTCGAGGAGCTGGCGAAGGTCCAATCCATCGATCCACTCCATGACCATGACCCGGGTGTCCTCCAACGCGACAAAGTCACGAATGTTCACCAGGTTGTCCTGCTGGATTTCGCTGATCTTCTGGCCCTGATGGGCGATGCGCTCCATCTCCTTCAAATGGCTGGACTCCGGCACCGACTCATCCCGGGCATAGAGCTTGATGGCAACCTTGGTCGAGTAACCATCGACTCCCTCTCTGAGCGCCAGGTACACGACCCCCTGGCCGCCGCTACCCAGCTTCCGCAGGATGCGGTAGCGGGCATTCCAGCACATCTCCTCACTGGGCTCGGCAACCCTGGCAGGAGCCGCCTGCCTCTCCAGGGCACCGTGATAGGACAACATCAGAGTGGGCGCGTCAGGATCAAATTCCTGTCGGCCGGCCTCTCGGTTTGTATCGTCTGAAGATGGTGAAGACGAGGACATGCGTTACCTTGACCAATGAACAACTATGAAGAGAGAACAGTATAGGACTGGCCCCTGCCCTTCGCCATTCCACTTTGCCCGCCGGCACTCTACAATACCCCATCGAATGCGGACGCTCCCACGCAGGATGGGGAGCCCCTTCAGAAGGCGGCAAGGAGACTTCCAGACCATGGCTTTCAAATACGCTCTCTGCAGCGAGGTTTTCAGCACGCCGCTGAGCGAGACCATACCCCAGATCGCTATGGCAGGCTTTGACGGCATTGAAATCGCTCCCTTCAACGCCTCCGACTCGGTCGAGGAGGTCAGCGCGGACCAGCGCTCTGAGCTCCGCAGGCAGGCTGAGGACGCCGGCCTCGAGATTGTCGGCCTCCACTGGCTCCTGGTCTCGCCGCCGGGACTACACCTGACCACCGACGACTCGTCCATCCGCGACCGCACCACCGGCTATCTGCAGGCCCTGGCTCGATTCTGCAGCGATCTCGGAGGCAAGGTCATGATCTTCGGCTCGCCCAAGCAGCGGAATCTCGGAGATGGACAAGACCCGCGGAGCGGCTTTGACCGGGCCGCAGAGGCGCTGAAAGAGGTCGGCCGAACCTGTGAAGACCTTGGGGTCCAGCTGCTGCTGGAAGCCCTCAGCCCAGCCGAGACCAACTTTCTGCAGACCATCGAGCAGGTGCTCGAGCTGCGGGATGCCATCGACAGCTCCGGAATCGGCTATATGCTTGATTGCAAGGCCATGTCCTCGATGCCCGAAGGTATCGAGGGGACCATCCTTCGGCACGGAAAAGACGCGGGTCACTTTCACGCGAACGAACCCGATGGAAAGGGACCGGGAATGGGCGAGCTCGACTTCGCCCCGATCCTCTCGTCGCTTGCGGAAAGCGGCTATGACGGCTGGGTCTCAACCGAGCCCTTTGACTACAAGCCCGACCCCGCGACGGTTGCAGCCACCGCTCTTCAAACCCTTCGCAATGCGGCTGAAGCTGAATGATCCGGGTACGGAAAAAAAATAATACGAACAGGCAGTCGAGAGCGCTGAAGAGGGCTCTCCTGCAGATACTCCTGGCCTGCGCCATCGCCTGCGGGAAGCCCGCCCATTGCGAAGAGAGGAAGGGCGGCGCCGACTGGAGCGCGGTCGCTCGCTCCGTCACAATCCATCGGGATTCCTGGGGCGTGCCTCACGTCTACGGGCCGACCGATGCGAGCGTGGTCTTCGGACACCTCTACGCCCAGGCAGAGGACAACTTCTGGCAGATCGAAGAAAACTTCATCCTCGCCACCGGGCGCGCCGCCGAGGCGCATGGAGAGGAGGCGCTGCCGGGGGATCTCCTGGTGCGAGCTCTCGAGATAGAGCGCCTCTCGATGGAGGAATATGAACGCTCCGCTCCCCGCCTGCGGGTGCTCTGCGATGCTTTCGCCGCGGGGCTCAATTACTTCCTCGCGAAGAACCCGGGTGTCAAGCCAAGGCTCCTGAAACGCTTCGAACCCTGGCACGTCTTCGCCTTCTGCCGCTATGGACTCTACGTACAATTCGTACTGCGCAGAGAGGGAATCAGCGGGCGCAATGTCCAGGGGACGCTGAAAGAGTTGCCCCCTGAACACAGCCAGGGGTCGAATATGTGGGCCATCGCTCCCTCGAAAACCGAATCGGGCCACGCCCTCCTCTTCATCAACCCCCACCAGCCCTACTTCGGACCGGGTCAATTC
>DODI01000129.1:0-5726 GCA_003509045.1 Planctomycetota bacterium
TTTGAACGCCAGGCTTGCCGCTGAGCTGGAGACCAGCCAGAGCGAGTTCCAGGAGCGCGCAGTCGAGCTCGAACAGGGAGTGGCTTCCCGCGCGGAACTGGAGGAGCGCTACGGCGAGGCGGAGAGGGACAGGGAGCTTCTTGACGGAGAGCTCGTACGGCAGCGTGAGACTGTCGTCTCTCAGGCGGAGTCCCTGGGTGAGCTCGAGAGCAGATTCCAGGAGGTCAGCAACGAGCTTTCCCGCCTGGGACTGGAGCGAGAGGAGAGAGCGGAGAGGCTCGAGCGCGAGCTCGATGTCCTGGGGCGTCGTCTCGCCTCCGCTGAGAATAAACGCCAGGCCCAGGAGGGTCGTTTCGATGGCCTGGAGGATGAGAGGTTGCGCCTTTCAGGAGAGCTGCTGCTGTTGAAGCGATACGCGGATGATGTCAGGCGAAGGTTGCTTGAGAAGGAAGCTCTCGTGGATGACCTGGAATCGCGCCTGCGTATCAGTGCAGCTCCGGGGACGCAGACTTGACGGGGCAGGAATCGATGTTGTTGACAGGACGGACAATAGAATGAATCTTCTCAGGCGAACCGTAGCGAAGGCGTTTTCCGCTCCTGCGGGCATGAGCCATTCGGCTGTCGAGCCGGGGACTCCCAGGGAGCACTCCGAGGCTCTCGGGCGCTTTTTCAGGAGCCTCGGACGGGCCTTCGAGACGTGCGGCTGTGAATCGACTCGCGGAGGTCGAGCCGGAACAGAGTTTCGTGTCGAGACTCCCGGCGGAGCGGTTCTTTTTCGAAACGGCCTTCATGGCATGGTGAGCGTTCGGAAACTCGCCGAGGAGGAGCGAGGAGCTGTTGTTGAGCTTCTTGGCGTTCAGCACCTCAGGGACGAATACATACCTATTCGGAAGGCTGTCACCGATGAGCCGGGCCGCGTCAACGCTCGTGTCCGCGCCGCAGGGTTCTCCTATACCTCTGTGAGCGAGCTGGTTGAGGAATACATGGAAGCCAACTGAGAGGAATTGACGGGACGGGTATTCATGAAGAACTTGCTGCCACGATTTATAGATCCATTTCCCGGGGATTGCCCGGGAGGCGCTCAAGGAGCGGGGGAGGGGAGCCGATGAGACCGGGTGACTTTTACGAGCTCAGTCGCTACCTGGCGCTCCGCCTGGAGGAAGCCATCCAGGATGGGTCGGGAGAGTCGCTGCTCCCGGTTTTTCTCGCGCATCCTGTCGACATCCCCAAGGCCGAATCCGGCCAGGGCCCCCGGGCCGCCCTCTACCTGCACCGGATCATTCCCTCCTCCACCTATCGTGAGGCGGGGGTTCGGATTCAGTCTGCGGCTGACCCGGCTCTACCCGGCAGGGTGAGCAGGAGCGCTCTCTGGCTGGAGCTGCGCTTTGTCTTCATGGTCATCGAGGCGACTTCCCAGGAAGAGCTGGGCGCGATCGCCGCCGCGGTAGAGTTCCTGCATTCCAACGCCCTGCTGTCGGTGGAGGACATGGAGGCCTGCCTTGCGAAGGAGCTTTCCATCGAGCTTGGTGAGCTACCGCTCGAGCTTGTTGAGGACGCCGGGCTCTGGCAGGAGCTGGGATTCAGCAGGCATCACCTTGGGGTCAGCTTCAAGGTCACCCTCCCGGCGGTAGCGCGCCCGGGCGAGGAGGTTGAGAGGGTTGTCGAGAGAGAGATCAGCCTCGAGCAGGTCCTGGAGAAAGAGAGGAAGTGAATTGATGCCATCTTCAGAAATGTTTTCCCCGGGCTGGGTCGGCTGCGGCAAGACAGCGCTGGTGGTAGTTGACGATTCGCTGGGGCAAGGTGAAGCTTCTCCGGCGGACTCGGTGGTGAGAGAGTTTACCGGTAACGGCGGGACGGACTACCTGCTCGAGATCGTTTCGGGACTGGGGGAAGGCGCCCTGGAGCTTGAAGCCATGGATAGGATCATGGGGGAGGATGGAGGTCCAGGGGAGCGTACGGGGCTCTATGAACTGGCCGGGAGTGGGGAGGTGGGCACCCTGGTGCTGCCATCTGTCAACTCCGCGGCGATCCCCTTGCTGGAGAGGTTCGCCCTGCGGCATCCGCAGGTTCTTCTCTGCTGCGAGATTTCCTCCGACCGGGAGGACACCGGCCTGTTGAGGCCGCTCCCCAACCTTGCCCTGCTGAGAGGAGGCTCGGTTGATGGCCAGGGAGCCGCCGCCCTCGCCGGACAGCTATGCGCTAGAGATTTCTTTCCGCTGCGGACTCCCACCTCGATTGAAAGTCCTGGGCTCGGCCTTTGCGCCGTCGCCGGCATGGAGGAGAACAGTCTCTTCTCCCGATCCGCGCTCCGTTCCCTGGCATCCTGGCGCAGGTGGCAGGGGCTCTATCGGTCGCTTGATGACGGGTCTCGCTGGGCTGTCTTCGAGCTTGCGTCCAGGGCCATGGCCAGGCGTCTCGAACGCGAGCTCAGAGCCTTTCTGCACAGTCTCGTCATCGATGGGTTCCTGCCATTCAGAAACGGCTTTGAGTTGGAGGTGAAGCTGCAGGGAAGCAAGCTCGCAGGGAGAGACGTTCCTGAGCGCAGGCTCTCTGTCGAGGTGAGGACGAGTCTTGATCCCGGGACGGGAGTTTCGGTGGAGCGGGTGATCAACCCCTCCAGGAGCAATATAGAGCTGGAGGGGACGGTGGCCTGATGATCAGAACTCGTACCGATGATATGCAGTCGAGGCCTTCCTTTCCGTTGACGCCCAACTGCAATTTCCTGGTTGAAATTGATGGACTCGAAGAGGCCGGTCCGGCGGTGGCCGGAGGGTTTCGCGATGTGAGCGGGCTTGTCTCCTGCTCAGAGATTCTCGAATACAGGGTCGGCAACCAGTCCGCTCCCATGAAGATTCCCGGTCGTCCTGTTTACGGTAATATCCTTCTGAGCAGGGGGGTTACCTCTTCGGCGGCGCTCTACCTGTGGAGAAGACGTGTTGAGGAGGGTGAGGAGGATCTTCGCAGCGGCTCGATCGTGCTCCTGGATGCCGCGATGAGGGAAAAGGCCCGCTGGAATTTTTACGGAGCCTGGCCCTGCCGCTACGAGGGGCCTGAGCTCGAGTCCTCCGGCGCCGAGCTCAGCATTGAGACCCTCGAGCTTGTTGTCGAGAAGCTGGAGAGAATTCAGCTCGAGGAGGTTGACCAATGAGGGTACTGCTCAAGGAATTGCTGCTAGGGGATCGCTTTGATCTAGAGCTCGAGGGTGTTTCGGCCGCGGGCTTTGTCAGCTGCTCGGGGCTCCAGAGCCGGCGCGAGGTGCTGGAGTACCGGGAGGGAGGTTCCAATCGAGTTGAGCTCTTCGAGGACGGCCCCGGAACCGGTCGGCTGGTGCTCGAACGGGGCCTGACCTTCGATGCCGAACTCTGGAGCTGGTACGAGAGCGCTCAGCCTCGCGGTGGGGCGGTCGTATTGCTGGATGAGGATGGAAACGAGAGCATGCGATGGAATTTCAGCGGCGCGCTCGCCGTCGGCTGGGAGGGGCCGCCGCTGGATGCGCGCAACCCTGAGATCGCCCTGGAGAAGCTCGAGATCGCTTACGAGGGATTAGAATGCAAGAGAACCTGAACGAGCTGGTCAAGGCGGAGCTGACGCATCTCGATAGCCTGGAGACTGTCACGGTGGATTGGAATCCCAACAAGTACTCGGTTTCCAAACATCGAGAGCTTGTCGCCGCCGGCGCTCCGGGAGGGACCGGCTCCTCCTGCGAAGGGCAGTTTTCAACCAGGCTCTTTCTCGACTCAACAAGGCGGGCGCCAAGGGAACGAAACCTGCGTGAGATTGCCCAGAAGCTGGAGGGCTGGATGGACCCGGACTCTCCAGGCGGACTGCCGCCGAAGATTGTTTTTCTCTGGGGCCCCTTTCGGTTTACCGGCTATATCGAACGCCTTGATGAAGAGTGGGTGCGCTTCGATCCCGATGGAACCCCGGTGCGGGGATTTATACGGCTTCAGATGAGAGGTTGACGGGTGAGTAGCCCATTTGGATTCCATGATTGAAATCACCGAACTGGTTCCGGCTACGTCTTCAGGATTGCGAGCCCCGGCCCGCGAGCTCCTGGCCCCGCCGGTATGCTCCGTTCTGCCGGCAGGCGCGGCGCTTCTTTCCTGCGAGCTGCTGTTGACGGCGGATGGTTCGGACCGGCTGGAGCTGAGCTTCAGCGCCGACGAGGTCCAGGGCGGCCCGTCGGCAGCCCTGGATGCCTGCAGCGCGGGTGTGGAGCTCACGCTCGGGCATCCCTGCGGGGCGCTTTTCCGCGGAAGTCTCCAGGCGAGTGGATTGAAGTGGGACCGCGGAGGAACGGTGCTCTTCCTGACGGCCCGCGCGGATCATCTGCAGGTCGGCGAGTCTCCGGACCCGCACACCTACTACCAGCATTCCGATTCCGAGCTTGTCGATGCCATCGCCTCTGAGCTTGGCCTGCGCGCTCTGGTGGAGCCTACCGAAGAGGTCTTTGAACGCGTTGTCCGCCGAGGAGACCGGCTGGATTTCCTGCGTGAGCGGGCCCGGAAGATTGGATTTGAGCTCGCGCTTCTGCCTGGAGAGCTCTTTTTCTCCTCAAAGCTTCCGCGATGCGAGGAGATCTCCGGCCTCCCGGCCGCGAGAGGAGTTCTCAGACGCGATGAGAGATTGCTTGAATTTCGCTTTCGTGAGCTTTCCGGTCTCGGCCGGGGCGGACACTTCGAGGTCCATGGAGACCCCGGCTGGCGGCCGCTCCAGGAGTTTGATGTCGTGGGCATGGGCGATCCGCTCGACGGCCGCTACCGGGTTGCCCGGGCGCGCCATTGCTGGGACCAGCTCGGCTACCGGACCCGGGTGGATTATCTTGAGACCAGTGTCGATCTCGAATCATGGAGCGGAGAATAAAGATGGTGGCCAGGGTCGCAGCGACAGCTGAGTTTTTCGGGAATTGCGGCGGTTCGCTCGTGTCAGCCACGGCGATAGAAGAGCGCCTGAGGCTTATTCTCGAGGTGCGTCCCGGCGAGAGGGCTCTGCTCCCCTCCTTCGGCTGCAGGGTACACGAGCTGCCGGCAATCGAGACAGAGCATGAGCGTCGGCTTGCCGAGGTCCTGATCGAGGAGGCTCTTCACGATTGGGCTCCCTGGGCCGGCGTTCGCAGAGTGTTGCTGCTGTCGGCAGAGGAAGAGGAGATCAGCCTGAGGCTGACGGGCAGGCTTCCCGGGATGGAAATTAGTTTTCAAAGGAGCACAGAGCGGGACACGGTGGAAGGAAGATGATGAGCGACAGGAAACCATCGGACGTTTCGGACCAGAAGACAGCCAGGGAACTGGAAGCTCTCGATCGTCTCGATCGGGAGGCCGCAAGCCGGTTCCAGAACTGGAGCCAGCGGGGAGCGGATGACCCTGTGAGAGCCCTGCTGGAGAGCTTCGCCGTGGTGCTTGGCGAGCTGCGGGGCGAGCTGGATGATAGCGCTGAGAGACTCCTCCCTCGCCTCCTGGCCGCGCTGGGGCATGAACCGCTGTGGTCTCGACCCGCGAGGTCGGCCATACGCCTTCACGCCGCGAGCGGGCTGGACACGGCGAACAAAATTCCAGCGGGAACGGCGGTGACGGCCTCCCGGGCGGACGCGGGGGAGAGCCGGGTCTTCTTCGAGACCGCAGCGGATGCATGGCTCAGTCCCGCCAACCTGGAGTATGCCGTGGTGCTCGAGGGCGAGGAGAGCCGGCTCCTTCCAGTCGATGGAGAGGACCGGGCGCCGGCCAGACTCT
>DODI01000514.1:0-2824 GCA_003509045.1 Planctomycetota bacterium
AGCGGGTTGTTGGCCGATTGGTGGCTCTTATCAGGGATGAAAAGATTCCGGATGATCGCCAGGAGGGATTGCTTGAAATGGTCGCGCTCCAGGGAGACTCCGCGCAGTTGGCGTTCGCCTTTGAGAGGGCGGGCGACAGCCAGAGGGTGCTTACGGCCCTTGCTCGCTCGGCTCGCGAAAGAAGGGTTGTTCCTGCCAGCGGAAGGGAAAAGGTTGCCGCCTTGGTCAGGTCATCAGATGCGCCTGCCCAGGCCGCAGGTGCGAGGTTGGCCGGGTTGTGGAAAATGATGGATCTCCGCCCCAGGCTTGAAGAGATGGCGAAGGGGAGGGGCGATGACAGTGTCAGGGTTGCAGCATTTGATGGGCTCGCGAATTTTTCTGACAATGCCAGTGTCGCTTTTTTGAAGGAACAGAGCGCCTCGGGTGAGAGCGCCAAGTCCAGAGGCATGGCCGTGTCGGCCCTGGCATCTATCGACCCCGTCACAGCCGCTTCTCATGCAGTAGAGCTGCTTGGTCGAAAGCAAGGTTTCGACCCCCTGCCGGTCTTCGCAGCTTTTTTGTCGCGGCAGGGCGGAGCTGCCGCCCTCTCTTCGGCTCTTGAAGCAAAAAAAATAGATCGGGATGCGGGCAGGATCGGGATCCGGTTAACGGAGCCCAGGCAGCCCCCGGGTGACACCGATGGCCCTGAATCCCAGCTGATTCAGGCGCTGAGAAAGGCGGCAGGGCTTTCCGGTGGACCAAGAAAGCTTACTGCGAAAGAGATCGCTCGGTTGTCAAGGGATGTGGTGGAGCGGGGGGATCCTGCTCGAGGTGAGGCGCTCTATCACAGTGGAGCGCTGGCTTGCCTCAAGTGTCACGCCATCGGGGGGGCCGGAGGGTTGGTTGGGCCTGACCTCTCAAGTATTGGGACTACAGCCCAGCTCGACTACCTGATCGATTCCATTTTCGATCCGAATAAGGCCATCAAGGAGAATTACCATTCGACAACGGCCGTTACCAAGGATGGGCGGGTTCTTACTGGGATCAAGCTTCGCGAGACAGGCTCGGAGCTGATTCTCAGGGATTCAGAGGGAAGGGAACTGCCCGTTCGGCGCGACAATATAGCACGGCGATCGATGGGCGGATCCCTGATGCCATCGGGCCTTACCGATTCTCTGACCAGTGATGAGCTGAGGGATCTCCTGCGTTTCCTGTCGGAGATTGGCAAGATCGGCAATTATTCCGTTGGCAAGACTCCTTTTGCGCGAAGATGGAGAGTCCTGGAGAAGGTTCCTCCCGGATTGGGTCCTGCAGGTGAAACAGCTCCTGTCTCCGGGCCGGACGATTCGAATTTGCAGTGGGTTTCCAGCTACAGCAGAGTTTCCGGGGTTCTGCCGCTGTCGCAGCTGCAATTGGACCGGGTCAGCCCTGTTTCCTTTGCCTGGTGCGAGCTGAGGGTCGTTGCTGCAGGAAAAATAGGAATCAAACCCAACTCGGGCCAGGGGTTAACCATCTATCTTGGGGGCAAAAAAGTGTTTTCCGGGGATGAATCAAGTCCAGCTGTGTCTCTGGACCTTCCGGTTGGTGTTTATCCGCTTCTTTTCAGGGTTGAGTCTAAAAGTCGTAAGGTTGGACTCTCATGCGAATTAGTTGAAATTGAAGGGGCAAAAGGAAGAGCTCAATTTGTTCTCGGTCGGTAGATGGAATCACGCCGCTTGTTCCTTAACCCTGGTTCAGCGCCACTGTTTTGTTTTCAGGCAGATGCTTACATGACGCGATAAGGCTCATACTCCTTGCCTTAAATAAAATACTGATATATTATTGGTCCTTGTTAGCCTGTTGAATTACACTCAGGAGGTTGTAACTGGGTTTAGTCTACTGAAATTAGGAATTGGGTCTTTTTAATTAAAAAGGGAGGGGACATGACTAAAGTTATTGTCCGTACTTTTGTCGTTGTGCTGAGTCTGTTTGTCGCTGGGCAGTGTGTGGCTCAGGATGTCTCGTTGTCGTTTGAGGGTCTCGGCGCTGTTGCCGGCGCTTGCGGCGCAACCGTCGAGGGTGCTGCTGGTGATCCGATAGCCGGTGATTTCGGCTGTGTCCTCAGCACCGAAAATAACGGTCTTGATGAGGGTGCCCAGGGGTGGTCGATCAGTGTTGCTGCTGAGGGGGCCGTGATTAACAGTATTACTACTGATGGAACCGTCGGTGCCGATGTGGCTCAGGGCGGAATGCGGAGTGTCGGTTTCGAAAAATCCGAAACAACGATACGTTCCGGAGTCACCCCCGGTGGAGGTAATGGTTGCGAGGGGCTCGATGGCGCAGTCAGCGCGGTTGTGCTTTCTTTCGTTAACCCCATTACGCTGGATCCTAACGGTTCGGAAACCGTCGCGATTATTAATGTCAGCACAAATTTCCCGGGAGCTGAAGGAGAGAGCAGCACTGCTACCATTCTTTTCGCCGATGGTTGTCGCGGGGCGGGCCAGCCGGTGCGCAACGCCGTCACTCTCAACGCCCAGACGATCATTCCGAGCCTTGGCAGCTGTGTGGTAACCCTCTCGGTTCCCGCGCCGCCCAGTGAGGATTGTGACGCGGTGGGGGATGAGGACGGGAACGGCCTTGCCGACTGTCTTGACCCTACTTGTGATCCCTGTCCCGCTGGAGAGTCCAGCTTTGACCTCGCCGGCTGCTCTGATGTGACCGGAGAGGCCGGTGCGGCCTACTCGCAGGAAGTTGAGGCTACCATCACTACAGATCAGCCTGGCGATGGAGCCCAGGGCTGGTCCATCAGTGTTGCCGCGGACGGCACCACGATTTCAGCCATAACAACCGATGGAACCGTCGGCGC
>DODI01000626.1:0-4444 GCA_003509045.1 Planctomycetota bacterium
CGCGTCTGCCAATTCCGCCACTCTGGCACTTGAGTGTAAGTGGGGCAGGCAATGAGTTTACGCCTTGGGCTGCGTTCCCGCAAGGGGGGCAGAAATGGTCAGTATGACCAAGCTCGTTCCAAGGGGCCCCAAAACACACCGCAATCTAACCTCCTTTTCCTTTTTGACGTATTGGTGTTTTCTTCTCTGTGAAGTTGGGCAAGTTTCCCTCCTCCCCTGGTTGCTTATCGCCCGGGGCATCGCTCAGGGTGGTGGTGGGTGTTTCTCAATAGCATGGTGATGGTTTTCGATCTTGAAAACAGCGTGCATTGCAGAAGACCATGTTATGGCAACCCTTGGTTGCTTCTTGGTGAAGGTGGGAGGATGCGAGCAGCAAGCCTATCCATGTAGTAATGGAACACTTTGAGAGTTGATATATATAGACATAGCCAATAGCATAAACGGGGTTGTTAGCTAATTGTTATGGGTTCGCTGAATACATAGATTGCCTCAAGACGGAACTTCTACTTATTGTTAGGGGAATTCGCTATGAAGTTGGGATTTTTAGGCCTATTGGCGGTTGCTGTCGGTGTTGCTTTTGCTGGACCAGGCTGGGGGCAGGATGCGGAGCCTGAATTTGAACTTGGTTTCTCTGGCGCGAATTCCGAAACAATCGCAGGCATATCCGGGTTGACCTTCAGCCAGACGATTGACTGTATTTTGGCGATTACTGAGAACCCGACAGAGGCCGGAGCCCAGGGCTGGTCGATCAGCCTGGCGGGTGATTCTGACCTCGAAATCGTTGGTATCTCGGTTGATGGGACCGCTGCAGCCGACGAGGATGAGGGTGGACTCAGGCGCGGTGGTTTCGAAAAGAGCGAATTGACCGAGGGTGAAGGAAACGCTGGAGCCATAAGCGCCCTCATTCTTTCCTTTACGGAATTCGTAGCATTGCCCGCTTCAGGCACAGCGACGATCGCCAAGGTGGATATCAGGTGCCCCTTTCCCGAGGTGGACGTGACTGAGACCAAGATCGTCCGGTATGTCGATGGCCTTCGCGGCGTTGGCCAGCCCGTGGACAATGTAATTACCCACCAGAACTCCGGTATCCTGCCGCGAACGACAACCTACGAGGTGGCTCTTTTAGGAACTGATGAGAACGCCGTCACCTACGACTGCAATGTCGATGGGGTAGTTAACATTGCCGATGCTGTGTGTCTCGTGGACTGGTTGTTTATCGGCGGTCCTGCTCCGGGTTGCCGAGATGCTATGGAATTTAATGGAGATGGTCGTCTGAATGTCGCTGACTGTATTTCAGGGCTCAATTATCTTTTCCACGGAGGGCCGCCTCCAGCTTCTGGAGCTGGTTGCCAGTCCTATCCTGACTGCGATCTTCAAGATGTCTGTGGTGTTTGATGCGGGTTCCGAACATTCGGCGTTTCAGATAATTATTCCAACATGTAGCCTGCGGGTTTAAATGCAGGGAGTTGACATGAGAGTGGGGTCACTACGGATCGTCGCGACTGCTGTCAGCATTGCCTTTCTGGGGCAATGCTGGGGGCAGGATATGAAAACCGAATTCGAATTAGGTTTCTCGTCTGAGGATAGTGAAGTAGTCGAAGGCGTATCGGGCCTGAATTTCAACCAGACTATTGATTGCACCCTGATGACTTCTGAGAACCAGGCAGAGATCGGAGTTCAGGGCTGGTCCATCAGCCTGGCAGGAGATCCTGGTCTTGATGTTGTTGGTATTACGGTAGATGGGACCGTGGCGGCGACCGAGGACGAAGGTGGGCTTCGGCGCGGCGGTTTCGAGAAGAGCGAGCTGACTGAGGGCGAAGGAAATACGGGCGCCGTGAGCGCGGTCATTCTCTCTTTTAATGATTTCGTAACATTGTCTGTTTCCGGAGCTGAGACGATTGCCAGGGTCGACATCCGGTGTCCTTTCCCTGATGTTGGCGTAACCGAGAACAAGGTCGTCAGGTACGTTGATGGCCTTCGAGGCGCGGGGCAGCCGGTGGATAATGTGATTACCCACGGAAACATTGGCAGTCTGCCTCGGAAGACCGCCTACGAGGTGACTCTCCGTGGTGTCCTGGCTGAGTTCGAACTGGCTTTCGCCGGTGAGAATAGTGAAACGATCGAAGGCGTTTATGGCCAGGTCTTTACCCAGGCGATTGATTGCACGCTGACAACCTCTGAGAACCAGGTAGTGTTCGGGGCCCAGGGCTGGTCGATCAGCCTCGCGGGTGATCCTGGCCTCGATATCGTTGACATAACGGTCGATGGAACCGCAGCGGCCGACGAGGCCGGGGGCGGGCGGCGGCGCGGCGGTTTTGAGAAGAGCGAGCTGACCGAGGGTGAAGGAAACCTGGGTGCCGTGAGTGCTGTCATCCTTTCCTTTACTGAGTTCGTGACCCTGCCGGCCTCAGGCACTGAGTCGATCGCCAGGATCGAAATCCGGTGTCCTTTCCCTGAGGTGGACGTGACCGAGACCAAGGTCGTGAGGTATGTCGATGGTCTCCAGGGCGTCGGCCAGCCGGTGGAGAATATTATTACCCATGTAAACATTGGAGTGTTGCCGCGCAAGAGGGCTTACGAGGTGGAGCTCTTTGGTATTGATGAAAACGCCGTTACCTACGATTGCAATGTAGATGGACGGGTTAACATTGCCGATGCGCAGTGCCTGTTGAACTGGCTGTTCCTCGGCGGCGGCGCGCCGGGTTGCCAGGAGGCTATGAACTTCAACGGCGATGCCCGTCTGAATATCGCTGACGGCATCTCGGGGCTCAATTACCTCTTCCTCGGAGGTATGCCTCCTGCCGCGGGAGTTGGCTGCCAGCCTTATCCAAGTTGCGATCTGCAGGACACCTGTGGCCTTTGATGTAAGTCTGAGCATCCAGCCCTCACCTGGGAAGGCGGTATGACTTGGCAACCTACGAAGTGCAGAGTATCTTCAGTCTGGGGTGTCGGCCAATCCTTCCATTCTGAAGTTGGAATGTAAGTGGGGCAGGCAATGAGTCTTCGCCTCATGGGCTTTCCCGGGATCGGGCTGGAATTAGCCGGTTCAAGTCCAGGGAGGTCTTTCAGGATGGCGTTTCTACATCTGTTTGCCTGTTAACAATAGGCGAAGGGCATGTTTGCAGTTAGACTTGCGACAGGTCCAGGAGAATTGTGATGCCCGGAGAAAACACTGAGTCGCGTGGCGCGTTGCGCTGGCTGGCCCGAGGGTTGGTGAGGTTCTATTATCCTCGGCTGGAGATTTCCGGAGGAGAGAAGATTCCGCAGGAAGGTCCAGTCCTCCTGTGCGCGAATCATTCCAACTCGATGGTCGACCCGGTTCTGATCGGCGTCACCGCCGGCCGGCCGGTGCGGTTCATGGCCAAGGCTACACTCTTCGAAATGCCCGTGGTGGGGAGGGTGATGTACGCTCTCGGCATGGTTCCCGCCTACCGGGGAATGGACGACAAGAGCCAGGTCCGCCGCAACCTGCAGAGCCTGGATACCGGGGCGGAGGCCCTGATGGAAGGGAAGGCCCTGGGCATCTTTCCCGAAGGCAAGACGACCGACCAGGCCCATCTCGACAAGGTCCGGTCCGGAGCCGCGCGCATGGCCATCAAGGCCTACGATGAAGGGACCCGCGGAGTCCTGGTGGTTCCCCTGGGGATCAACTACGAACGAAAGGAGCAGTTTCGTTCGGGGGTCTGGGTCCGGGTCGGAGATCCCATAGATATCGATGAATGGGTGCGGCGACACGATGGCGACAGCCGCAAGGCGATGCGCGCCCTGACCACGGAGCTCGCTGATAATATCAGGGAGCTGATGGTGCATCTCGACGACCCCGAATGGGAGCCCTGGCTCGAGGACCTCGAGGTCCTGGTTCCGACGGTGGTGGATCAGGCCGAGGTTCCCGCCGGCTCGTTGCGGCAGCGCAAGCGGATCGCCGATGCGATCAACCATTTCCTGGCGGCTGATCGGGAAAAAGCGGAGGCGGTCGCCAAAGAAGTTGAAACCTACCGCGAGGCCGTCAATTCCGCGGGACTCAAGGTGGGCAGCCCTGTACTTGAGCAGAGCGGGATCCCAGCGGCTCTCAAGGTCTGCGCGACGCTGTTCCGATTGGTGCTGTTTTCTCTTCCGGCGCTACTTGGCTCGCTCTGGCACATCGTTCCATTCATCGCCGTCCGTTCCATCGCGAGGATCCTGGACCAGCCCGGGATGGTGACGATGTCCACACACCGTATCCTGGTCGGGCTACCTCTCTACCTGAGCTGGTACGCGGCGCTGGGCTGGTTGATGTTTGACCAGGGTTTCATGAATGGAGCCATCCTGGGAACCCTGGTTTTCATGCCGTTTGCCGGAGTGTTCGCGCTCGCGTTCTGGAGAAGGGCATCGGCTGCCGCGGTTGTTTTGTGGCATCAGCTGTTGATCTTCGGTCGCAGAGGGCGCCTGAGAGAGATCAGGCAGC
>DODI01000120.1:0-6011 GCA_003509045.1 Planctomycetota bacterium
CCGGCGAAAAGCCTTCTATCAACAGGATTTCAGCACCAGCAGGGTGATATCGTCCGATTGCTCCGCGCTTTTCTGGTGAGCCTGGAGATCCTGCAGGATGGTGTTGAGGATTTCCTGGGCGCTGAGTTCCCTGGTCTCGGTAATAAGCTGGTGGAGACGGTCATCTCCGAAATCGTTTCCGCTCGGGTCTTTTCCCTCGACGATTCCATCTGTGTAGAGGACGAGGATGTCGCCGGGCAGGAGGGTGAATTTCTGGGTTTCCAACTGGGAGGAAAAGAGAGCCCCCTCGCGATCGAGGCCGATAGCGATGCCCTTGGGGTGGAGGTCGATTACCCGGCCGTGCCTGGCGCTGTAGAGCAGTGGGGCGTTGTGCCCGGCGCGAACCAGCCGAATTTCCCGGGTCCTGGTATCGAGCACCAGGTAGGCCATGGTGACGAACATGCCCGGGTTCATATCGGGAGCGAGGCAGTTGTTGACCTCGATGATGGTTTGCTGCGGCGACCGGTTGTCCCTCGCAGCTATGTGGAGCATGCTGCGGGTCATGGTCATGACCAGCGAGCCGGGAACGCCCTTGCCCGAGACGTCAGCCACCACCATCCCGATCGTATGGTCGTCAACCTGGAGGAAGTCGTAGTAATCTCCTCCTACCTCCTTGGCCGAGAGATAGAAGGCGGCCAGGTCGAGCCCGGGGATCTCCGGTAGCTCGGATGGGAGCAGGCCGCTCTGGATGTTGGTGGCGAGAGCGAGCTCGTGTTCGAGCGCCTTTTGTGAAAGCTTGGCGGCCTGGGCCGTGTGCAGGCTCCTTGTCATCTGGTTGAAGGCCCTGGCCAGGTTGCCGAGCTCATCGCCGGAGGTGACGCGGGACTGGTGCTGGAGGTCTCCGAGGCTTACCTGGCGCAGATCCCGCATGAGGGTCCGGATGGGCCTGGTGAGGAAGGTCGCCAGCAGGAAGGCGGCGAAGGCTCCGCCGATCGATGCGATGATCGTAACCTGCGTGAGCGATCGTGAGAGGTCGTCGCGCGAGCGCCGGATGGACTCGACGGAGACGAGGACCTCGACCCTGCCGGCATTGGGTATCCTGGTGGAGAAGCTGCGAACAGGCACTCCGTTAACCTCGAGCTCGCTGATCGTCACTCCGGCCTCGTCGGCCTTGGGGTAGACAACCTTCTTCTCCTCTACTGTTCGTCGCTCCTGGCCCATCACGTCGGCGATGAGCTGGTCCTGGGGGCCCATGATGGAGATGTCCAGGAGGTTAGAGTTCCGGCTGTAGGGTCTGACCAGGTCCTCGAGTTTTTTCCGCTTTTCGATGTTAACATCCTCAGGCGCGATGAGTCCGGCGACTGCACGGGCATGGGAGATGCCGTTATCGTTGATTTCCACTTCGAGGTGATCAACCCCCTTCTGGACGGCGATCTTCGCCTGCCAGGCCATTGCCGCTATGACCAGAATGGCAATCAGGGCGGTGAACTTCAGCGCGATGGGTATGCTGAAGCCAGCGCCTGTCCGGGGATGCCGCGCGCCGCCTGTGGAGCGGCCATGATCCTTTTCAGGGGACCGGGCTCCGCCTGGATGCGCTCTTTTTCCTCTTGCTCCGGCTCGATGCGCCACGATTACTTTCCTGGCTCAGATGGGCGGGGTTGACTGGCTGACTCGCTCTTACAAGTATAGCCCCTGTGAGCGGACGAGATAGAAAAACCGTCTTTCTCACGGAGGCTTCAGCCGCGCAGGATCCGGGCAGCCTTGCGCAGGTAGACAACGCAGGAATAGAAGGTAGAGATCAATGTCGCGGCCAGCAGAGCGAAGGTCAGCCAAGACAGCGGCTCTTGCAGCCAGGGCCAGAACGGGGTCTCGTTTAGCTGGTAGGCGCCGTTCTTGATGACGACGAAGTTCGCCTCGTAAAAAAGCAGCGCGGGGATGGTCAGTCCCTGGATCACCAGCTTGACCTTGCCGGCCCAGGCCGCTCCAAAGGCCACCCCGGCCGACTCGATGTAGCTGCGCAGGCCGGACACCAGGAATTCTCGAAAAACGATTACCAGCGGGTACCAGGGCTCGACGAAATCAGAGACCGTTGTCAGCAGGATGAAGCTGCCGCAGATAACGATCTTGTCGACAAAGGGGTCGGCGATGCGCCCGAAGGTCGATTCGATGTTCCACTTGCGGGCGAGGTAGCCGTCAAGGAAGTCCGTGAACATGGCCAGCATAAAGAGAGCCGTAGACCAGTTCAGGATGACCTGCCTGGTTTCGGCGGTTCCATGCCCGACAATCCCGAGAAGGATGAAAAAAACGAGCGAGAGCACCAGGCGGGCGACCGTGATCTGGTTCGGCAGATTGGCGAAGCTGGATTTACCCGCCGGCGTTTTTTCGTTCATGATCCCCGCTTCCAACTATGGTTGCGATGAGATCGTATCCCCTGCTCCCAATGATTTCCACTGTCCTGCGTTCGCCGGCAAGGGGAGAGGCCGGTGTCGGAGCTTCGCAGGAGAGCTCGAGAACTCCCTCGGGCATTGCGGCCGGGGACTTCTCGTCACAGGGCTCGCCGCCGGGCGGTACGATGAAGACCACCGGGTCAATCTCAGGGCTCTCGCCGTAGCTGCGGGAGATGGCGGCCTTGAAGGGCGCGCCGCCGGAGGGGTCGTCGTGTTCTTCTTCGGGGGAATCGACGATCGCCTCGGTGAGCTCGCCGACTCTCTCCCGGTTGTGCCTGAAGGCGATCTCCTGCTGCAGGAGCATCAGCTCTTCGAGGCGCGCATCGATGACCTCCTGGGGGATCGCGCCTTCGAATTCGGCCGAGGGCGTGCCCTCCTCTTTTGAGTAGGGGAAGACGCCCATGCGCTCGAATTCGAAATCGCGTATGAAATCGCGCAGGATTCCGAACTCCCGGTCATCTTCGCCCGGGAAGCCTACGATGAAGGTGGTTCGCAGCATCAGGGCGGGGATCCGGTCGCGCATCCGGTCGAGGAGGTCGCGGGTCTTCGTTTCCATCATCCGCCGCCCCATGTGGCGCAGCATATTGTCGGAGATGTGCTGCAGTGGAATGTCGATGTAGTTGAGCACCTCGGGCAATTCGGCGATGGCCCCGATCATCTCGTCGGTCAGGTAGGCCGGGTAGGCGTAGAGCAGGCGGATCCACTCGACCCCGTCGACGGCGGCGAGCCTGCGGAGCAGCTCGGCAAGCTGGAAGCGGCCATCGATATCGACACCGTAGGAGGTCGTGTCCTGGGAGATCAGCACCAGCTCACTCGCGCCGCTCGCGACCAGCTCCCGGGCCTCGGCCTCGAGCATCTCGATGGACTTGGAGCGAAAGCGGCCCCGAATCGCGGGGATGGAGCAGAAGGTGCAGGGATTGTCGCAGCCCTCGGAGATGCGCAGGTAGCCGTAGTGAGCCGGGGTCAGGCGGAAGCGTCCGACCTCGGCGTTGCAGGCCTTGTCGGGATCACTGACCTGGAGGTGGAGCTCTCCATCGGTTTTTCCGAAGAGCCCCTTCAGCGCGGTGCCGAGGCTGTCGTACTCGCCGAGTCCGACGATGGCATCGAGCTCGGGGATCTCGACGCTCAGCTCTTTGCCGTAGCGTTGTCCCAGGCAGCCTGTGACGACGACCTTTTTCTCGGTCTCGGATTCCTGCTTGAGCTCGCAGGCCTCGAGGATCGTATTGACGGATTCTTCCTTGGCCGATTCGACGAAGCCGCAGGTGTTGACGACGATGACATCGGCCTCAACCGCGTCGGGGGTGAGGACGAAGCCCTCCTGGCCGAGCTTGCCGAGGATCATCTCGGAGTCGACGAGGTTTTTCGGGCAGCCGAGGCTGACCAGGTTGACCCGGATCTCGTTTTCGAGGTCGTCGGTTTCTTCGCCGGCGTTGAGGGCGGGCTCGGTGGGTTTACTGATCGTCATCCAGCTCGGTGGTTTCGTCGGAGGTTTCCTGGTCCAGTTCGTCTTCCTCGAAGTCATCGGAGTCTTCGAGGGGCGGTTCATTGTCCGATATTTTCTCCGGAGACTCTAAGGGAATGTTGCTCTCTTCAGGCTCTTCTTCCGTCTCCTGGGCGTCTCCAAGCGCCTTCGCTTTTCCGGCCTGGTATTCTTCCCAGCTATAGTAGACCTCGCGCGATACGGAGCCGGCGTGGGGGCCGACCAGTCCCTGCGCTTCCATCGCTTCGATCAGTCTCGAGGCTCGGCTATAGCCGATCGAGAAGGTTCTCTGCAGCAGGGTGGTGGCCCCGCGCTGTTTCTCGAGCACCACCTTCACCGCCTCCTCGTAGAGCACATCGGTGCTGTCTTCCTCGGAGAGGCCATCGATGCTGCACTTGGTGAGGCTTTCGTCGAAGTCCTGCTCGCCCTGTCCGACAACATGGTCGATTACCCGGTTGATCTCCTTGTCGGTAAGGTAGGAGCCCTGTGTACGAAGCAGCGCCTCGGAGTTCGCATCCTTGTAGAGCATGTCTCCGTTGCCGATCAGCTTGTCGGCGCCCTTGTCGTCGAGGATCGTCCGCGAGTCGATTCTCTGGGTGACCTTGAAGGAGATCCGGGTAGGCATGTTGCTCTTGATCAGGCCGGTGATGACGTTGACCGAGGGACGCTGGGTTGCCACGATCAGGTGGATGCCGACGGCTCGCGACAACTGGGTCAGGCGGGTGATGTGACCTTCGACATCTTTGCCCGCAGCCATCATGAGATCTGCGAGCTCGTCGATGACCAGGACGATGTAGGGCAGCTTTCCCTTCTCAGCCTCAGCCTCTTCGTTGCTGCGGTTAGCTTCCTTCAGGCGCTCGAAGATCTTTTTCTTGCCGAGCTTGTTGTACTCGACGATGTTCTTGACCCTGACGTCTCCGAGCAGGGTGTAGCGTGATTTCATCTCTCCGACCAGCCAGGAAAGCACCGGGGGCGCCTTCTTTGCCGAGGTAATGATCGGGCAGTACAGATGGGGGATATTCTCAAAGGGCTTCAGCTCGACGACCTTGGGATCGATCATGATCATCTTGAGCTCATCGGGAGTCTTGGTCAGCAGGAGGTTGACCAGCAGCGAGTTGATGAAGACCGATTTTCCAGAGCCGGTGGCGCCGGCGATCAGGGCGTGCGGCATCTCAGATATGTCGCTGATGATCACCTGGGCCGCGGTGTCCTTGCCGATGCAGACGGGGATGATCTTCTCTCCGGCCTCTTCCATGGCGTCTTCGAGGATCTCGCGCAGTCCGATGATGGGCCGCTCTCTATTGGGCACCTCAATGCCGACGGTGTCCTTGCCCGGGATCGGGGCGATAATACGGATGCTGGTGGCTGACAGCTGAAGCTGGAGATCTTTATCCAGGTTGTCAATCTGGTTGACCTTGGTGCCCGCTGCAAGGGTCAGCTCGAAGAGGGTGACGGTTGGTCCGGGCCGTACCTTGACGACCTTGGCGCCGTGGATGCCGTAGCTCTCGAGCGCCTGCTCGATCTTTTCAGCCTTCTTCTTGAGAGTGTCGCTGTCGGTATGGGCTGTGTTCTCCGGGCGTTCATCCAGGAGCTCAAGCGAGGGCAACTCGTAAGCGCCGGTGTTTTTCTTCGCCTTGATCTTGCGCTTCTTCGCCGGCTTCTTCTGCTCGGGGACGTTGATGATCAGCGGTGGACGCTCGGGCTCCTCTTCCATTTCGGGCAGCTCCGCGGCCTCAGGCTCCTGCTCCCTGGATGGCTTCTTGTCGGCTTTTTCCTTGTCGGGCTTGAAGGTCTTCTGCCGCGGCTTCCTCTCCGGCAGGACGATCTCAGGTCCGGACCTGGGTTCCGGCTTGAAGCGGGAGGCGATCTTGAACAGCGACAGCGCTCCGGCCTGCAGGGTCCCCACGACTCGCCCGCCCGTTTCACCGACAGCGTCGCGCCACCGTTTCGAGCCGTTGGCGAGCTTGTAGGCGTAGGCGAAGGCCGGGTAGAGCTCTGCATCGGTGCTCACCGTGAAGGCGACGACGGTGATCAGGGCGAGGAGGAGATAGGTGCCGACGATATGGAGATTCGCGAAGAGGAACTCGAAGATGGTATAGCCGAAG
>DODI01000466.1:0-3901 GCA_003509045.1 Planctomycetota bacterium
CTGGCTGGTCAACACCGGCTGGACAGGCGGCGGTTACGGTGTCGGCTCACGGATCAGCCTTCCTTACACCAGGGCGATCATCGACGCGATCCACAGCGGCGAGCTCGATCAAGCGGCCTGCCAGGGAGATGAGACCTTTGGCTTCCAGGTTCCCGTGGAATGTCCCGGTGTGCCGGCCGAGATCCTGATTCCCCAGAACACCTGGGAGGACAAGGAGGCCTATGCCGCGGGCGCTGTCAAGCTGGCTGAGCTGTTCAGGGAGAACTTCAAGACCTACGCCGATGGAGCCTCTGAAGAGATCCTTGCGGCTGGTCCGCGCGGTTGATCGGGGCTATGCTCTATACCGGTGAACCGGCTGCCAGCTGGTAGCAATGGGCTAGCAGCAGGTCAAACTCGAGCTCCTGCAGCTGCTCCAGGTCGAGGCGGCAGTTTTCCAGCTGTCCCCTGACAGCCGCCTCGCAAGCATCGGTATATCCGAAGGGATCCCAGGCAGGCGAGGTGAACCCGGCCAGGATCTCCGCTTCCGTTATAGAGGGAGCCTGTTCGGCGAGCTGTTCGAAAACAGGGTGAGGTCCGACCCTGTTGAACCAGTACTTGGAGTTGGAATAGTCAGGCTCGAGCCGGTGCATGATGGCGTGCCAATAGCTTCCCTCCGGGCTGCTGATGGCCTGGCTGAGGTTATGGGATGCCTCCTGGAAATCGCCTCGAAGAAGCAGGCCGCTTCGGATACAGGCGGCCATTGCAGGGTCGACCGGCTCCACCCCCAGGAGCTCTTCGTCGCTGAGACGGGCTATGCGGTCCGGCCAGGGTTCGCTGAGATCGTAGGCCGGGGTCAGGCCCAGGAGGGGAATATCCTGGCGGATCCTGTCCAGGATCTTCGCCGCCTGGCAGTCATCGGGCAGGTATTGCATGGGCTCCTCTGAAGCGTGTTTTTTGATCCGCTCTCTCAACAGGGCGGAAATGATAGCAGGATGCATGGGGCTGGTCGAGGGCCTGCCTCGGCGACGTCTTCGCTTCTTCAGGGGGTCTTCCTGAGCTTCTTCGAGGCGCTCTCCAGGAATCGGCGTTCAGAGGAGCTCAGGCTGCCCATTCCTTCCAGGTGGATCTTTTCAAGCAGCGCATCGAGGCGCTCACGATCCCGCTCTCCCCTTCGCTCACCCTTTTCCGCCAGCCGCCGCCGTCTCTTCAGCTTCCACCGCGTGAAGAAACCCCGGCGTCTCTCTCCCTGACCCGGGTGGTCGAGGCTGGTATAGCCTTGAGAAGAATCATAGCCGAAGCCGCCGCTGTCCTCGGTGTCGTAGAGCACCTGCTCGCGTACCTGCCTGGCGGTCATGAAGTAGAACAGTCCACAGAAGGCGCTCACAAACCCAAGCTCGTCAAGGAAGGGATGGGAAAATCTCCAGCTCTCATCTGAGAAGCCCAGGACGATGGTGGCGCCGCCGAAGAGGAGGGCGAGTATGGCGGTGAACTTCGAGATTCGCAGGGTGAGCTCCAGCGCGCCGTGATGGGTGCCCATCCTGCCCCACAGCATGCAGTGCAGAAGCCGCCCGCCGTCCAGGGGGTAGCAGGGAAGAAGGTTCACCAGGAGGAGAACAAAGTTCCAGAGGAAGAGGTATTGCAGCAGCCGCTGCCAGAAAATCGGCTGGCCCGAAAAGGGCAGGAACTCAAGCCCCAGGAGAAGGCAGGCCGCTGTGACCAGCAGTCCGAGTCCCAGGTTGACGAGAGGTCCGCCGGCTGCGACCCAGAACTGTGCGCGGTGGTCATGTGGCGCTTCGCATGCCGCCAGGCCCCCAAGGGGCCAGAGGATGATCCTCTCTGTTCGCCCGCCCTGCTTGTGAGCGGCGTAGGCATGGCCGAGCTCATGCAGCAGGATCGTCAGCAGGAGCGCCAGGGCGAACGCCGCGAAGGCCAGCAGGGGCGTTCCGTACTGGCCGTGATTCTGCAGCAGGATGTCGAACAGCTTGAGGCCGATGATCAGCAGGAGAATCCAGTGGGCCCAGATGTCGATTCCAAACAGGCGGCTTACCCGCAGGCCAGAGTGGCGGAAGGAGTCTTCTCTCATCATGCTTCGTCTTCCCGGTCCATCTTCATCCGCTCTTTCCAAGGAGGCCTTCCAGGCGCGCGATGGCTGCACCCAGCTTCTCCATCGAGGTGGCGTAGGACAAGCGAATATAGCCCTCGCCGCTCGAACCGAAGGTTGATCCTGAGAGTACGGCGACACCTGCCTCAACAAGGATCTTCGTGGCCAGGTCGGCGGAGGACATGCCGGTCCCGGTGATGTTGGCGAAGGCGTAGAAGGCTCCGCCGGGCGGCGCGCAGCTGATTCCTCGGATCTCGTTGAGGGCATTGACGAGGAAATCCCTCCTCTGGCGGAACTCGCTGACCATGGCGAGGACGGAGTCCTGTGGGCCGCGCAGGGCCTCGACGGCCGCGTGCTGGCTGAAGGTACAGGCGCAGGAGGCGATGTTGACATTGTACAGATCGAAGGTCTCGACCAGGGCGGGAGGGAGGATGGCGTATCCCAGCCGCCAGCCGGTCATCGAGTAGGTCTTTGAGAAGCCGTCGACGATGATGACCCGGCCATTCGCGTTCTCAACGGAGGCGATGGTTTCAAATGGCGAGTCGTAGCAGAAGTGAAGGTAGATTTCATCGCTGAGGACCATGATGTCATGTTCCGCGGCCGCGGCGGCTACCGCCTCGAGGTCTTCGAGCTCGAGGACGCCGCCGGTAGGGTTCTGGGGAGAGTTGAGGATCACCAGCCTGGTGCGGTCGGATACCAGCGCGCGAAATTCATCGACATCGAAGCGAAAGCCGGTCTCCTCGCGAAGAGGGAGCGGTACCGGCCTGGCGCCGGAATGGGCTATCACAGACTGGTAGGCGGGAAAGCCGGGGTCGGGGTAGATGACCTCGTCGCCCGGACCCGCGAGAGCGTTGATCGTATAGAAGAGCAGGGCCTTGGCGCCGGGGGCTACCACGACCTGGTCCGGGCTGAACTCGAGGCCTCGAAGGGCGCCCGCTTTTTCAGCGATGGCTGCGCGCAGCTCGGGCAGCCCCTGGGATGGACCGTAGCCCGTATGTCCATCGGCGAGGGCTCGCACGGCGGCCTCCTTGACGTGATCGGGGGTCGGGAAATCGGGCTGACCGATCTCGAGATGGATGATCTCCTGGCCGGCGGCCTCGAGTTCCTGCGCCCGCCGCAGTACGTCAAAAGCCGATTCGCCGGCAAGTTGTCGCGCTCGTTCATGCAGCATGAAAGTATGATAGCCAGCGGAGGACAGACTCTACACTTGAAAGTCACCGGTCGGAGCATCAAACTGCAGCCTTGTAAGAGCTTCGGCCGGACCTGGTGAGAGATGATGCAGACAGCGAAAAGTCATAAACCGCTCCAGTTGGGATCCAACCTGACCATCTGGCCCCCGGTGGTTCTCGCGCCCATGGCGGGGGTGACGAACTATCCCTACCGCAAGATCTGTTCCGAGCTGGGCGCCGGTCTCTGCGTCAGCGAGATGGTGAGCTCGAGGGGTATTCTCGAGGGGCATCGCGGCACCTGGAAGCTGGTCCATTTTGCTGAGACCGAGCGCCCCCGTTCCATACAGATCTTTGGCGGCGACCCGGTGGCCATGGGTGAGTCTGCCCGCCGGCTCAAGGATGAGCTGCAGGTAGACCATATCGACATCAACTTCGGCTGTCCGGTCAAGAAGCTGGTCAACAAGGGGATGGGAGCCGCTGTGCCGACGAATCCTGAGAACTGCCGGGCGGTGGTTCGGGCTGTCGTTGAGGCGGTCGATCCCTTGCCGGTAACGATCAAGGTTCGGCTGGGAATCGATGATGAAAACCTCACCTTCCTCGACGCGGGTCGAATCGCCCAGGAGGAGGGCTGCTCATGGATCACCGTGCACGG
>DODI01000549.1:0-5258 GCA_003509045.1 Planctomycetota bacterium
CCGGCATTTTCTATATAGAGGATTGTCGCGTTCGGAACATCGATTCCAACCTCGATAACAGAGGTTGCAACCAGGATCTGCGTCTGCCCTTTGCGGAAATTCCCAAGAGCCTCGTCCTTCTCCTCGCTGCTCAACCTTCCGTGTACAAGACCGACCCGGTATTCGGGAAAGACCTCCGAGGCCAGGTGCTCGCGCCCCGCCACCGCCGCGGGCAGATCAAGCTTCTCCGACTCCTCAACAAGCGGATAAACAAAAAAAGCCTGCCGGCCCGCCTGCAGTTCCTTGCGAACGAATTCAAGTGAGTCCGCTTTTTTTTCCAGCCTGACAAGGTGGGTCTGAACCGGCTGGCGGCCCGGCGGACGTTCCTTGATCGTTGACAGCTCCAGGTCTCCGTAAACAGTCATGCTGAGAGACCTGGGGATTGGGGTGGCCGTCATGACGAGGATGTGAGGCTCCCGTCCCTTATTGCGCAGCTTCGACCGCTCCGCGACTCCAAAACGATGCTGCTCATCGATGATGGCCAGCCCGAGATCTTTCATGACAACCGGCTTCTGGACCAGCGCATGGGTCCCCACCACGATGTGTATTTTTCCTTCTGCAAGATCATCGAGAAGCTCGCGTCGCTGAGCTGCCTTGACCGCTCCCGTCAGCAGCTCGACCCTGACCGATGGATGGCCGGCCAGGTATTTCCGAATCGTCGAATAGTGCTGCTGCGCCAGCACCTCGGTTGGGGCCATGATCGCACCCTGGCGGCCATTTCGAACGGCGACCAGCAGAGCGTAAAGCGCCACCGCGGTTTTGCCTGTCCCTACATCTCCCTGCAGCAGCCGGTACATCGGCCGCCCTGACTCCAGATCTTCACGGAGCTCTGAAACGACCTTGTCCTGGTCCCCGGTAAATCTAAACGGAAAGATCGATCTGATCTTCTCATCGAGAGAGTCGCTGGTTTCAAGGGGCTCGGTCTCGCATTCTCGAAACTGCTGTCCTCTGAGCCAGAGCCTGGTCGCAAAAGCGAATCTCTCCTCGAAGGCGAGGCGGGCGCGGGCGCTGTCCCGGCAGATCTCCCAATACTCACGGGCGTCCAGTCCCAGCGGTCCCTCCTCATCCGCTGCGCCAGCCGGGGCATCCGGCGGAAAATGGATCCACTGGCAGGCCTCTGCCAATCCGGGCTCCAGGTCGCTATCGGACAGGATTCCTTTCTCTCTCAGGCTTCCTTCATCCAGAAAAAAATCAAAGGGCGTCTCATCGACTCCTGGAAAGCCATCCCCGGTTCGGCCGGCGTGGAGATCTTCAAGGGCGCCAGCCACCAGGCGGCGAAGATGCCGCTGGGAGAGCCCCTTCTTGAGGGGGTAAATCGGCACAACCCTGTTCAGGTCGATACTGTTCTCGATATTTTCCCCATCTACCCCGCTCGCCACCACCTCGAACTCGGGAGAGACGATCTGCAAGCGTTTCGAATGTTCACCCACCTTCCCGAACACACAGAGAAAATCGCCCGGGTGGAGACTCTTTTCAAGATAGGGCTGGTTGAACCAGACCAGGTCCAGGTCTCCACTGTCATCGCGAAGGGTCGCCGTAAGCATGTGTCTCCGCGGCCCCAGCCGGCGGCCGCGGCATCTCTCCAGCTGCCCGGTCAGGACCACCTGCTCTCCTGCCAGGGAAGACTCTATGGTCTTCGCGTTCCTGCGATCCTGGTACCGCCTGGGATAATGACGGAGCAGGTCGCCGGGGAAAAAAATCCCCAGGCGATTCAGCGCGTCAGCTCTCGCCCTGCTGACACCCGGCAAGGCGAGGAGAGCCTCCTGCGCCGCCGCATCCAGTTCATTCTTCCGCTCTGCCATGAGTCTGGGCCCAATCGTTAGCCGGACGGGCGAAGATACTCAGCCTTCAAGCCGATCGATGATCGCGTACACAGGCGTGCATGCCATCGGATCACCATCTTCAAGTAAACCGGCGATCTTCCCTACAGCACATCTTACTGTCGTATGGTTGCGATTGCCGAAATTCCTGCCGATCTCCGAAAAGGACATCCGGGTAAACTTGCGGGCAAGGTAGATCGCCACCTGGCGGGCAAAAGCGACTGGACGCAGACGATTGGAGGAGGAGAACTCCGCCGGGGGCAGGTTGAAATAATCAGCGACCTCCTGCTTGATCCTGTCGAGTGTCGGCCCTGGAGCGCCGGCGCCCATCCGGTCAGCCAGCACCCGGCGCGCCTCAGCCGAATCCAACGGGCGGCCGAGAACCCGCGCATGAACATCCAACTGGAGCACCGCCCCAAGCAATTCATGAATACCGCCTCGAATACCATGGGCCAGCATATCGAGAACCTGGGAATCAAGCTCCCCCCTGGAGTTGCCCCCCCCCTGTCCGCCCCTGAGCTCAAGCCTTGCCCAGTGATGGCGAATGATCTTGCGTTTCATCTGGTAGTCCACCGGCCTGACCCGCGCAACCAGGCCGCCCAGGAATCTTCCCCGAAGCGCCGGAGAGAGCTCATCCAACTCCCGGGGTCCCCTGCTGGAGGTGATCACCACCTGGCGCCCGGAACTGACGAGATAGTCAATCGTATGCAATAGCTCAACCTGCGTCTTCTTCTTCGATGAAAGATCCTGGACATCATCGATCAGCAACAGATCCAGGCCGCGATAGAGACGGCGGAATCTGTCAATGGAGCCGTCCTGGATACTGGCGGCGAAGTGATTGAAAAAACGCTCTGAGTTGACGTAGCGTGTTTTCAGGTTCGCTCCTACCTCACGCTCCATGCCGCGAAGAAGGTGAGTTTTTCCAACCCCCGATCCTCCCCAGATAAAGAGCGGATTGTAAAAAGCTCCGGGCGAACGGGCTGCTTCGATAACGGCCCTGTAGGCCAGACGATTGGATTCTCCCTGGACAAAATTCGCCAGCTCGCAGCCCTCACCCCGCTCGGAACGCGGTGCTCCGGCGTTTCCGCGGACGCGCCCTCCCCTCCAGGCTGGGGCCCCCTCTTTCCCGGCCGGCTGTACAGCGGCGCCCCCATTCGGGGCGAAAACTTTTTCCTGCTCTTTGCGATGTTTCCTGAACAACACCGGATCGATGGCGATATCGAGGTTCAGTTCTCTGCCCGCCTGCCCCTCCAGCACCTCCCTGATGCCATCCAGGTAGCGGGTCTCGATCCACTCCTGGAGAAAGCGATTGGCTACCCCAAGCCGTACATGTCCCGCATCTGAGGATATGACGGTGATGTCAGCCAGCCAGCGCTGAAAGCACTCCTGGCCGAATCTGACCTGGAGCCCTTCCCTGGCATCTGTCCAGCTATGTTCAAGAAGTTCACTTCCCATGAGGCTATTCCACTTTCCCTTCGGTCCATCCGCCAGGATCAGAAAGGCCCAACACGGTTTCAGAAAGCTCCGGGCACTGCCGGAGCCTCCTCTGACGCCGGCCGCGCGGCTCTTTCCTGCCGCATGCCAACCAGTGCGTCGCTTCTCAAACCGTTACCGTTCTGACCAGACTTCGATGGTCGATTGAGATTCCATCGCCCGGCCCACCCGGCCAGACAAAAAAGGAAACCCGCCTCTTCACTTCCCGTTTCTCTCCAGACACTCCCTCATTAAAATAAAAGTTCCCGGGGGGAGACCAGCCGACGAATCCTGCCGGCGAATCCGAGACCAACCCTGGTCACGGAGACAAAAACAACTTCGGAGAGCTCGCTGCTCGATCCCTGTCCTGCTCATCCCTTAACCCTTCGGAGCTCAAGCTCACCTTGCGGTTTCGAGTACCACCAACCATAGCAGGACGAAAGACCTTGCCGACTCAACGCAAGCTGAATGCTGTCCAACCCGTCTCTCCTGGAACTTGCCCAGGAAGGCGAGTCTCTCTTCCCCTGCGGGAGTTCCTGCCGGCCGGCCTTCACGTCAAGACCGCCTCCGGCGCTGAACACCCCGCCTCGCCGCGATGCATCACCACCGGCGCAGGGAACAGTTCACCTTCGCTACGTCCACTTATTCGTAAGACGATGAAGGTCAACCGCAATCAGCAGTTAAAGAGTCATCGATACCAGTTCTCCCACCCGAGAAAAAATAAACCACCTTATGTCACTTAATGGAAAATTAAGTCGAACCCGCGAACCCTACCGACAGCTGAGTACTCCACCGGGACCCATGAGTCAGCCGCCGGACTCGTCCTCCACAAAAGGAGACCCTCAAACCCGGCGAACCTGCTGGCTTCGCCAGCGCTTAAAGTCCGCATCCTATTCCTTGTTCCAACCATCCCGCCGTTTAAAGCGGGAGCGGATATTAGCAAAGCCCCCCCAGCGAGTCAACGCCGAAAACCCCGGCTCCCGCCTGAAAGACAGAGGCTTCCGGTCAAGCTGGAACAAGCCTCCACCACCCCACTCCTCAGACTGAGAACCTGAACTCAACAATGTCCCCATCGGCCATGGCATAGGTCTTACCCTCGAGCCGGAACTTCCCCTTCTCCTTGGCGCCCTTGATGCCATCGTTCTCAATGTAGTCTTCGTAGCTGACAACCTCGGCCCGGATGAAGCCGCGCGCGATATCGGTATGGATCTCACCCGCCGCGTCCACAGCGACGGTGCCATCCCGGATCGTCCAGGCACGCACCTCTTTCTCCCCGGCGGTAAAAAAGCTGATCCGCCCGGCCGTCTGATAGGCCGCCGAGATGATCGGCTCGCGGCTGAAGCTCTGAATCCCGTATTCCTCGAGAAAGATCGCCTGATCCTCCGGTGACAGCTGGAGAATTTCAAACTCGTTGAGCGCCTTGCAGGACAGCACCTCCGTGCCTGCCACCGAGCTGAGCTCCGCCTCCACGGCATTGCCGCCGCCCTCGCCAGAGTTGATCACGGCCAGGTAGGGCTTCAGGCTGAGAAAACCAAAACCGCTGATCGCCTTTCTCTGGATGTCATCGAGCGGAAAACTCGAGACCGGTTTCTCCGACTCGAGGTGTCCACTGATCTCGCCCAGAAGCGCCTGCTCCCTCCTGTCATCATCATCGAAGTTCGGCTTCCTGCTTCTCTCCTCTAGCTTTTCAAGGCGTTTCTCTACGACAACCAGGTCAGCGATAATGAACTCTCCGAGAACCTCGGCAAGGTCGCTCTGCGGATCGGATTCAGGCCCTCCAGGAGAATCAAAATCTCTCAAAACGACGATCAGGGTCTCCAGCTCCCTCGCGGGAGCCAGCAGATCCTCAAGACCTCCCCTGGAACTCTCACTCGACATGGCGGGGAAGTCGAGAAACTGCAGTGAGGCGGGAGTGTATTTCTGCGG
>DODI01000277.1:0-8036 GCA_003509045.1 Planctomycetota bacterium
CCCGCGTTGTTGACCAGGACATCGATTCCGCCGAGCTCGGCCCTGACCTTCGCCAGGAACTCCAGTCCCGGAGCCTCAAGACTGAGATCGAAGGCTGCCGTCACCACCGGCGTCCCGAGCTCTCCCTCGAGCTCCGAGAGCGCGGCCTCATCACGACCGCAAACGCCCAGTCTCGCCCCCTCGGCGGCCAACCGCAACGCCAGCGACCTGCCGATTCCGCGACTGGCTCCGGTTACCACCACGGTCCTTCCCTCCAGCGCTCCCATTCCTTACCTCCAGTGCTGTAAAATCAGTCCTGTTCCCCCGCGACCGGGTACAGCAAGATATCGCAAGACACCTCACGCGGGCAATCACGCAACAGGAATATGAACACCGAAAAACGAGTCATCTTTGTCTGCAGCGGCAACATCTGCCGCTCTCCCATGGCCGAGGCGCTGCTCGCCTCGAGGAGCTCGGAGCAGGAGCTCTCCCTCGCATCCGGCTCAGCCGGAACCCTGGGAATCGAGAACCACGCCGCCGATCCTGATTCGGTCAGGGCCCTGGAGGAGACCGGCCTCGACCTCAAAAATCATCGCTCCCGCGCAATAACCGATGAACTCCTCGTAAATGCCTTCGCGATCGTCGTCATGGCGCCTGAGCATGAAGAATACCTGCTGAGTCGGCACCCGGACTCGGCCGGGGCCGTCGTACGCCTCTGGGAATTCTGTCCCGAGGGCCAGTCCGCCGGCGAGATCGAAGATCCTCTCGGCCGGGGTCTCGATGAGTTCAGAAGAATCCGGGATGTGATCGAGGACGGCCTCGACCAGTGGTTAGCCACGCTTGAAGATCGCTGAGTGAGACACATGGATGCTTCAAGCCCGACCGATGAACGGGTATCCTTTTGAACCATGAAGCGCCTGGAAAAAGCCGAGAAGATCCACGCCATCCTGGATGAGCTCTACGAGGATCCCCCGATCCCCCTCGACCACAAAGATCCCTATACCCTGCTGGTTTCGGTGCTCCTGTCCGCCCAGACCACCGACAAGCGCGTCAACCTGGTAACCCCCGAGCTGTTTCGCCGGGCGCCGACACCGCGGAAGATGGTGAAGCTGACGGTCGAGGAGATCCTCGCGATCATTCGCACCTGCGGGCTCGCTCCCGGCAAGGCGCGCAATATCCACGCCCTGTCGCAGATCCTTCTGGATGAACACGGCGGTCGGGTTCCCGCCGATATGGAAAAACTCGAAGCTCTCCCCGGCGTCGGACACAAGACCGCCAGCGTCGTCATGATTCAGGCCTTCGAACAGCCGGCCTTCCCCGTCGACACCCACATCCACCGCCTGGCGGCCCGCTGGGGACTCTCCAACGGGAAGAATGTCGAGAAGACCGAACGCGACCTGAAGGCCGTCTTTCCCCGCGAAAGCTGGGCGAAGCTTCACCTGCAGATCATCTACTTCGGCCGCGAACACTGCCCGGCGCTCTTTCACGACCTCACCGAATGCCCCATCTGCTCCTGGGCGGCGACGAAGAAGCGCGTCGCCGAGGAGGCGAAGAAGAGCTCCCCGCGGCCCAGGCCGCACAAATAGCCCCGGCGAGAGCAGACCCTCGATGACCATCATCCACACAACAGCCGACAGCTTCCTCGAGGTCGCCACCCAGCAGACCGCTGGAACCCCTGCGGTAATGAAGGAGGCTCTGCTCGTTTCTCCCGAAGGCTTCGGCCTGAGCGAGCAGTCCGCCGCCGACAACCCCTACATGACGACGGGGCTTCCTCTCGACCTCGACAAGGCCTCCCGGCAGCATGAGGCCCTGGTGTCGAAGCTGGAGGAGCTCGGCGTCAAAACGCGCATCTTCAGCGGAATCGCGGGACACGATGATGGCGTCTTCCCCAACAACGTCTTCGCCACCACCCCGGGGCGCCTGGTCATCGGCGCCATGCGTCATCCCGTGCGGAGGAAAGAGGCCGAACGGGAAGACATCCGCGCCTTCTTCAGCGAAACCCTGGGCTACGAAATCCGGGATCTCTCGGCGGAAGACTGCGTCGCGGAGCTGACCGGCCCGCTGGTCATCGACCGGGTAAGAAACATCGGCTTCTGCGGAATGAGCTCGCGGGTCGACGAGACAGGCTGCGAGCTCATGGCCGAGGCGCTGGGCCTCACAGCGGTGCTCCGCTTCGAGCTGGCGCCGGGTGAATACCATACGAACCTCGTCCTGGCCATAGCGGCGGGAAAGATCTGCCTCGTACATCCGAACTCCGTCCCGAACCCCTTCCTGCTCAAATCGCTCCGGGCGATCTACGAAGACAGGGTGCTGTTGCTGGACCAGGCCGAAAAAGACGCCTTTGCAGGCAACTGCATCGCGGCCACCAAACGGGACCTGCTCTTCAGCCGGACAGCCGAAAAAGCCTTGCGGGAAAGAACCGTCTCACTCCTGGAAGATGGAGGCTTCAGCTCTCATTTCCTGGAAATGAACGAATTTGAGAAGGCCGGAGGGAGCGTCCGCTGCCTGGTCGCCGAAATTTACTGAAAAATGCAGACCCCATCCTGAAAATGTATTTGTTGTCGGAACAAAGAAAAATAGAATCTTTTTTCTCCACGATGACAATACGCCGAAACTATAGTTTCGGCATGCCATACAAGAGGACGGATCCCTGAGAATATGAACCGAAAATACTTTCTTAAGCCGCTCTTCCTGTGCTGTCTTCTCACTACCGATTTCGCCGCCTGGACGCCCTTCCTTCAGGGACAGGACTCGAACACTCCCACGCCTGAGGAACAGCCTGAAAAACCCGCGCAGGCGGCTGAAGACGACAAAAACCAGCCGAATACCACCATCGTGATCGGCCGGCGAAAGGAAGACGAAATCTTCGAGGTCCCCTCGACCGTCGAATCTCTCTCCGAAAGCTATCTCTCCCGCAGGCGCGCCTATCGAACCCTTCCCGAGGCTCTTGCCGAGGTGCCCGGCATCCTTGTCCAGAAAACCAGCCGCGGCCAGGGATCTCCCTACATCCGCGGCTTCACCGGATTTCGCACCCTGCTGCTCATCGATGGGATCCGCCTCAACCACGCGGCGATGCGAAGCGGACCCAACCAGTACTGGGGTACCGTAGATCCTCTCTCTCTCGATCGTGTAGAGATCTTCAAGGGACCGGCCTCGGTGCTCTACGGGAGTGACGCCATCGGCGGCACTGTCAACGCCATCACGAGGAACCCCATCGTCTCGGACTCCCCTGGCTACGGCGGCAGGCTCTACCACCGTTACTCAAGCGCGGAACGTTCCTACACTGCGCGCTATGAAGCCGGCGGCTCGCTGGGCAAAAACGCAGCCGTGCTGCTGGGATTCAGCTCGCGCGATTTCGGCAACCTGGAGGCCGGGGGAAACACCGGCACGCTCCCGAATACCGGCTACGACCAGTTTGATGGAGATGCCAAGGTTCTGCTCTACCCCACGGAGGAGCTCGAGCTGGTCTTTGCCTTGCAGAAAATGGAAATGGATGACGCCCCGAGAACTCACTCGACCATCTACTCGAAAAGCTACCGGGGAACCACGATCGGCTCGGATCTCAGACGCGACTTCGACCAGGGTCGTCGCCTCGCCTATGTCCAGGCACGCTGGGCGCCGGCCTCTTCCGAATTGCTGGATCGCGTAACCCTCAGTCTCTCGAGCCACCAGCACGATGAAACCGAGAAAAGGGTACGCTCCAACGGCCGGCTGAGACGACAGGGCTTTGATGACGATGTCCTCGGCAGCTTCATCCAGGCCGAGAAAGACTCTGACCTCGGCCTCCTGACGCTGGGAGTCGAATATTACCGCGACTCCATCGACTCCTTCTTCAGCGAATACGAGATCGATGGGTCCCTCAGGGTCCAACGTCCAAGAGGACCGGTTGCCGACGATGCGACCTACGACCTGCTTGGTATCTACGCACAGGATGTCTTCAGCCTCTCTGACAGGCTCGAGCTCACCGCGGGCGGGCGTCTCAACTACGCCGGCGCGGATGCCGGCGTCGTAGATCCGGACCCCACGGATGCAAATGACATCGCCGCCATCTCCGAGAATTTCTCGGCCGCGGTTGGAAGCCTCCGGGCCACGTACCGGATCAATGACGGCTGGAACCTCTACGGCGGCGTCTCTGAAGGATTTCGCGCCCCCAATCTCTCGGACCTGACGCGCTTCGACGTCTCGCGCAGCGGCGAGTTCGAGGTTCCCGCGCCGGGACTCGAGCCTGAGGAATACACCTCGCTGGAATTGGGAACTCGGATTTCCCGCGACAACTTCGAGGCCTACGCCGCAATCCACCACAACATCATCGACGGCCTGATCGTCAGGTCTCCGACCGGCGAAGTCATTGACGGGCTACCCGTGGTGACCAAGGAAAACTCCGCCGATGGATTCGTTCGCGGTTTCGAGCTCGGAGGCTCCTGGCTTGTCGGAAAACGGATGAGCGTCTTCGGAGCCCTCGCCTGGCTCGATGGTGAGGCCGACAATCCGACCACCGGTAACCCGGAGCCCCTCAGCCGCCTGATGCCGCTGACAGGCCTGCTGGGGATCCGCTGGACCTCCGAGGATGAAAGCTGGTGGGTCGAGGGGACCCTCACCATGGTCAAGGGACAGGACAAGCTCTCCGCCAGGGACGCCGGCGACACCCAGCGCATCCCCCCCGGCGGAACCCCTGGCTTCAGCGTCATCTCGATTCGAGGAGGCAAGGAACTCTTCGAAGATTTCGACCTCTTCCTGGGATTGGAGAACATCTCGGATAAGGACTACAGGACTCACGGCTCAGGCCAGAACGAGTCGGGTCTGAACGCGATCATCGGAGTCGACTGGAAATTCTGAACCGCTGCGGACGCAACCTCCGCTTGCGCCTCCACGACTCCATCTGTACCATGAGCCCTCGCTGATTTTCTCCGGGAGGTTTCTCCCCGTCAGGTTGGAGTATTCAAATGCAGGGCTACTGGCGTAAGAATGTAACGATCATGATCGTCCTCCTGGCGATCTGGGCCTTCGTAGGGCTTGGTTGCGGTGTTCTCTTCGCTGACTGGCTGAACCAATTCAGCCTCGGCGGCTTCCCCCTGGGTTTCTGGTTTTCCCAGCAGGGCAGCATCATCGTCTTCATCATCCTGATCCTCATCTACGCCATCCTGCTGAACCGCCTCGACAACGAATATGCAGGTAAAACAAGCCAGGAAGATGTTACGCCCACCACAGGGAAGGCTGAGGAGTAACCCATGGGAATCAAGGGCTGGACCATCCTCTTCGTCGGCGCCTCCTTCACCCTCTACCTGGTGATCGCCTGGATCAGCCGGGTGCGGGACACGAAGGGATTCTACGTCGCCGGACGCGGCGTTCCCGCCGCCGCCAACGGCATGGCCACCGCGGCCGACTGGATGAGCGCCGCCTCCTTCATCTCGATGGCCGGCCTGATCTCGACCATGGGCTACACGGGATCGCAATACCTGATGGGCTGGACCGGGGGCTATGTACTGCTGGCTCTCCTGCTGGCTCCCTACCTGAGAAAATTCGGCCACTTCACCGTTCCTGACTTTGTCGGTGACCGCTACGCCTCGAACGTCGCCCGCTCCGTCGCCGTCCTCTGCGCCATCTTCATCAGCTTCACCTACGTGGCCGGGCAGATGCGCGGAGTCGGGGTCGTCTTCTCGCGCTTCCTGGAGGTGGATATCAATATAGGTGTCATGCTCGGCATGGCGATCGTCTTCATCTACGCCACCCTCGGCGGCATGAAGGGCATCACCTGGACCCAGGTGGCCCAGTACTGGGTCCTGATCACTGCCTTCCTGATCCCAGCCATAGCCATCAGCTTCAAGCTCACCGGCAACCCGATTCCCCAGCTCGGCCTGGGAAGCGAGCTCATCACCGGGGACGGAAAAGGAACGGGGCTTCTCGAAAAGCTCAACCTGGTGAACGAAGACCTGGGCTTCAAATCCTACACCACGGCTTTTGGCGGCACGGACATGTGGAATATGTTCTGCGTGACCCTCGCCCTGATGGCTGGAACCGCCGGCCTGCCGCATGTCATCGTCCGCTTCTACACGGTCAAGAACGTCAAGGCGGCGCGCTGGAGCGCTTTCTGGGCTCTGCTCTTCATTGGCATGCTCTACCTGACGGCGCCGGCAACCGCCGCCTTCGCCCGCTACTATATGATCGACAGCATCAACGGAAAAACCCAGGCAGAGCTGCCGGAATGGTTCGAGAACTGGGAAAAGACCGGCCTCATCCTCTGGATAGATGATGGAGATGGCAAGCTGAGGTACTCTGCTCGCGCGGACAACGAGGTGTTCAACAAGGGCAGGCTCACAGGACCGGCAGCCGCGCTCGGCTGGGACAAACTCATTGCAAGCCAGGATGCCGAACGGAAAACCGCCCTCCAGTTGCTCAACGCCCAGCCAAAGATCCGCGGGCCAGACAAGGACATCATCGTCCTGGCGACACCTGAGATGGCCAACCTCTACGCATGGATCATAGCCCTGGTCGCCGCCGGCGGCCTCGCCGCCGCCCTCTCCACCGCCAGCGGCCTCCTGCTGGTAGTCTCCTCGAGTATCGCCCACGATGTCTACTACCGCATGATCAACCCCGAGGCCTCCGAGGCGAAGAGACTGCTGGTGGGCCGCGGCGTGATCGGCATCGCCGTCGTCATCGCCGGATTGTTCGGCATCTACCCCCCGGGCTTTGTCAGCCAGGTTGTAGCCTTCGCCTTCGGACTGGCCGCGGCCAGCTTCTTCCCGGTTATCGTCCTGGGTATCTTCAACAAGCGTGTTGGTACCATACCAGCCATCTGTGGAATGCTGGTCGGTATCGGCTTCACCGCCAGCTACATCATCGGTCAGGTCTACCTCGGCATGGAGCCGTGGTGCTTCGGCATCAAGGCGCAGGGGATCGGCACCATCGGAATGCTTCTCAACTTCATCGCCACCCTGGCGCTGACGCCACTCTGTCCCCCGCCAGATGAAAGAGTCTGCGCGCTCGTCGACTCGGCACGACGGCCGGAAACACCGGAAGACTCCGCGCCGGCAGCGGCAGAGCACTGAGCCCGATGCTCGGCCTGCGCTACGATACACCCGATGGGTGGGCCAGCCGCGCGCTCGAAGAACCGGGCGCCCTGCTCCTCGACCATCTCTTCTGCGAGCAGAAGGCCGCCGCCATGGCCATGGCGATCGCCCGCCGCCACGGTGAAGAGAAGCCCTCGCTGGTCAAGCTGATGGAAGAGCTGGCGGCGGAAGAAGAGGACCACTTCAACCAGGTCGAGCGCCTGCTCGAAGACTATCCGCCCGCCATCCAGCCGCGCGGCGGCAACCCCTACGCCATCGGCCTGCGACGCTTTATCCACAAGGACGGCCGGGCGAGTTTCCTCGACAAGCTGCTGGTGTGCAGCCTCATCGAGGCGCGAAGCGCCGAGCGCTTCCAGCTGCTGGCGAAGGAATTGCGCGGCTCGACCCTCGGGAACTTCTACGAAGACCTCTACGCCAGCGAGGTCGGCCACTACAAGCTCTTCGTCGAGCTCGGGGTCGACCACGCCGGCGAGAACCGGGCTCTCAAGCGCCTCGAGGAGCTGCGCGAGTACGAGGGGCTCCTCATCAGCTCCCTGCCCCCCGGCCCCCGTATCCATTCGAGCTGAGAGTCCCGGGCAGGCGCAGAAACACTTCCGGCCGGGTGAAAAAAGAGCCCGTCTGCGGTAATATGCCTCCTTCCAGTTCGTTTCGCCCCGTTCCGGGCAATCCCGCAGCAGAAGGTCTCTTCCATGTCCATTGTCGGCCTCGATATCGGCACCACCGGCGTAAAAGCGGTCGTCTTCCGTGAAGACGGGACCTTCGTCACCGCCCCCTATCGCGAATACGACCTCGAGAGTCCGAAACACGGGCACCTCGAGCTGAACCCCAACGAGGTGCTCGATGCCGTCAGAGAGGTGCTCGGCAAGGCCGCCGCGGAAACGCGAGATGACCCCATCCGCTCGCTCGCTACCAGCACCCTTGGAGAAGCGATGGTCCCGGTTGACGAAGACAACAAGCCGGTCGGTAACGCCATCATCGGCTTCGACGCCC
>DODI01000432.1:0-5126 GCA_003509045.1 Planctomycetota bacterium
CCCCTCTCTGGCGCTGCGTTTCGCTCGCTACCTGGCCTCTGAAAACATAGGTCTGCGGGTCTTCAGGAAGAACGGTTTTGAAACGCCCAGGGGTGATCCCTGGGAAGCGAGGCCGGAGCTGATCGTCTGGAGCGGCGGTGTAAATCGACTGGCGATTGAGCAGAGCATCAAGGAGTTCAAGGAGCGTGAGGGGGTGGAGGTCAGCACCACCTACGGGGGGTGTGGATCTCTCACCGCTCAGATGAAGACTGTCTGGGAGAAGCCGGGCTTTCCCGATGTTTATTTCGCCTGTGACCGGGTCTACATGGACAACGTCAATGAGTGGTATCTCGCGAGCGAAAACGTCTCCGAGACGGACATGGTTATCCTGGTTCCGCCGGGCAATCCACGCAAGGTTCGCGGCCTCGCGGATCTCGGCGCTGATGGAATGCGGCTCGGGGTCGCCGATCCGGTCAAGAGTGCCCTGGGCCGTCTGACCGTCGACCTGCTGAAGAAGTCCGGGTTGTACGAGAAGGTCTACAGCAAGGTGGAGACCAAGGCCGGAACCGCCGATTTTCTCGTCAACCAGATCGTCGTTTCAGAGGGTAAGAGCCTTGATGCGGTGATTGTCTATCTCGCGAATACCGCCAAGGTTCGGGACAAGGTGGCCATTGTGAAGATCGATCATCCCGCTGCCCTGGCCAGCCAGCCCATCGCCATCAGCCGCATCTCAGAAAAATCTCAGCTGGCCCGGCGCTTTGTCGATAAGATTCTTTCGCCCGCATCCCAGGAACGCTTCGAGAAGGTGGGCTTTCGCTGGCAACCAGGGGGAAAGGAAGGTGGCGAGTGAGTCAGCCAGATGTTACCAGCAGGGGCCCTGATGCAGCGAAGGCCGGCTCACCGGGCGGGAGCAGCTCTCGCTGGCTCGGCAACACCGGCTTTCTTGTTGCCCTTGTCCTGATTGGCTCCTTCTACGTGATCATGCTCCTGGCGATGCTGGCGGCGGACCTGACCTGGACCACGCCAGGGGATTTTATCAAGGCCCTCTCTTCCGATGAGATCCAGTACTCGATTCGCCTGAGCCTGATGTCGTGTACCGTCGCGGCGATTCTCTCGGTCTGGGTGGCCGTGCCGATCGGCTACCTGATGTCCCGCTTCAATTTCTTCGGCAAGGGCCTGGTCGATGCTGTTCTCGATATCCCGATCGTTTTGCCTCCGCTGGTCGTTGGGCTCAGCCTGCTTATTCTTTTCCACACATCTGCGGGAGTCTGGGTGGAGGATCAGTTCAAGGAGATTTTTGGTACGGGAATCACCTATCAGGTTCCGAGTGTCGTTCTTGCTCAGTTCATGGTCGCCTGCGCCTTCGCGGTGAGGACCATGCGAGCGACCTTCGACCAGATCTCAGTGCGCCAGGAAGATGTCGCCCTGACGCTCGGCTGCAGCCGTTTTCAGGCCTTCTGGCGGGTGACTCTTCCGGAGGCTCGCAACGGGCTCATCACCGCGCTGACTCTCGCCTGGGCCCGGTCGCTGGGAGAGTTCGGGCCGATCCTGGTTTTTTCCGGAGCGACCCGTATGAAGACGGAGGTCCTGCCGACCACAGTCTACCTGGAGATGACCACCGGCAGTCTCGAGGCCGCCGTGGCCGTTTCAATTCTCATGGTCTTCTTCGCGGTCGCCGTATTGTTCACGATCAGGCATTTTGGCAGCGACAGGTCCCTGGGACGGGTGATCTGAAAAGATGATAGCAGTAAAAAACCTCAGCCTGGAAGTTGGAGAGTTCGCTCTGGCGGATGTGAGCTTCGAGATTCCAACCAGGGCCTATTGTGCCTTGATGGGAAAAACCGGCTGCGGCAAGACAACGGTTCTCGAGGCGATCTGCGGTTTGCGGAGCGTGAACTCGGGAAGTATCCGCCTGATGTCCAGGGAGGTTATCGATCTTCCTCCGGCGGCTCGGGGAATCGGCTTCGTTCCCCAGGACGGCGCGCTCTTTTCCACCATGACAGTCGAGGAGAACCTTGGCTTCTCGCTCGATGTCAGGGGCCGCTCGAAGGCGGATGTCGCCGTGCGGGTCGAGAAGCTCGCCGAGCTGCTTGGAATACACGGTCTCCTCAAGCGCCGTGTCCAGGGCCTCAGCGGCGGCGAGAAGCAGCGCGTGGCGCTTGGAAGGGCGCTCGCTTTTGAGCCCGACATCCTCTGCCTCGATGAGCCCCTCAGCGCCCTAGACGATGATACCAAGGCGGGACTCGTCGATTTGCTCGGCAAGGTCAGGGAGGAAACCGGCGTGACGACGCTTCATATCACTCACAGCATGCAGGAGGCGAGGTTTCTCTGTGATATGATTCTGGTGATGGAAGACGGCCAGGTGAGGGAGCTGCCGGTGGAGGGCGAAGGATGAAGGTGAAGATTCGCTATTGCGGACAGCTCAAGCAGGCCGCCGGCTGCCCGGTGGAGGAGGTCGAGCCTGACAGCGGCCTGAGCGCCCAGGAGCTGATCGCCAGCGTGGCGGCGAGTCACGGTGAACCCCTTTCCGGCTACCTGCTGGACGCGAGCGGCGGCCTGAGGGCGACGGTGCTCGCCTTCGTCAACGAAGAGCAGGTTGACTGGGAAACGGCAAAGCCCCTCGGCGATGGGGACGAGCTGGTGTTCATGTCGGCGATCGCGGGCGGCTGAGCTGGTCGCCGGGGAACAAACGGATCGGGTAAAATGATCAAACCAAAACCACTCACCGACGAAGAGCGCGCTGTCTATGAATGGCAGATGTGGGTCCCCGAATTCGGCGAGGAGGGTCAGGAAAAGCTCAAGGGAGCCTCGGTGCTCATCTCGCGGATCGGAGGCCTCGGGGGCGTGGTCGCCTATGAGTTGGCGGCCGCCGGCGTTGGGCGGCTGGTGCTGGCGCACGCCGGCGATGTGAAGCCCAGCGATCTGAACCGCCAGTTGCTCATGACCCACGATGGTCTCGGCAAGTCGCGGGTCGAGTCGGCGGCGCGGCGGCTCCGAGAGCTCAATCCCCGCCTCGAGATCGAGGCCGTGGCTGAAAACGTCAGCGAGGACAACGCCGCGGCATTGGTCGGGAGCGTCGACCTGGTGGTCGATTGCGCGCCGCTTTTCGAGGAACGCTTCCTGATGAACCGGGAAGCGAAGAGCCAGGGCAAGCCGCTGGTGGAGTGCGCCATGTACGAGCTCGAGGCGCAGCTGACGACCTTCCTGCCTGGAAAGACTCCCTATCTGCACGAGCTCTACCCGGAAAAACCTGAATGGTGGAAGCGCGAGTTTCCCGTTTTCGGCGCCGTCTCGGGCGCGGTGGGCTGTCTGGGGGCCATGGAGGCGATCAAGGTCATCTCCGGGCTCGGTGAGCCGCTCGCCGGCGAGCTGCTGATCTTCGACCTGGGTGAGATGCGTTTTCACAAGATGCAGCTCGGCGCCTCCTGAGTGGTTCTATGAAAACCTCATCGACCAGAATCTGGATTCTCCAGGCGATCTGTCTTCTGCCCCTGCCTGTTCTCGCCGGGCTGTTCTTTCTCTATCATCCCTTCCAGGAAGGAGTCAGCGAGGCCTTCAGCTTCCTCTGGTCGGGGGACCTTTCCGGCCTGGAGTCCTGGGCGCGAGCTACGGGTGGATGGGCTCCTCTCATCATGGCCGGCCTGATGGTTCTGCAGGCCATCTCGCCTGTCCCGATTCCGGCGCTGCTGGTGACGATCACCAACAGCTTTCTCTTCGGCCCGCTGCTTGGCGGCTTGCTGTCGATCCTGTCGGCGAATGCCGCCGCCATGGTCTGCTTCTCGATCGGCAGGCTCTTCGGCGAGCAGGTGGTTGAGAGGTTCGTCAGCGAAAAGACGAAGGAGAGAATAGATCAGCTGGCCGGCACCCACGGCACCCGCGCGGTTTTCGTCGCCCGCCTGGTACCCATCGTTCCATTCGACGGGGTCAGCTATCTATGTGGGATAGGGCGTGTTCGGGCGGCGCCCTTTTTCTTCGCCACCCTGCTTGGCCAGGCTCCCGCGGCGATGACCTATTCCTGGCTCGCTCAGGAGGCGGCTGCGGGTCTGAAGGGAGAGCGCGACCCCTGGCTCGTCACCGTGACCATAGCCCTGTCGGTGCTCGGCCTGCTCTGCCTGAGCTGGTGGGTTCGCGGGCTCCTGCTAGGCCGCCGGCAAGGTGACCCGCCAGGCGGCGCGCGGAGCGAAGACAGTACTCCTCAGAGCTAGTTGGACTTCAACTCGCCGCCTTGAGTATATTGGGTCGATCACACCGAACAGGAGGATGACAGCATGCAGGGTTCAATGGACAGGCGCGGATTTCTTTCGAAGAGCGTATTCCTGATGTCGGCGGCGGGTTCCACCCTGGCCGCCCGCAATCCTGTGGCGGCCATAGCTCCCAGCGAGAAGGTCCGCATCGCCGGTATCGGCTCCGGCGGCAGGGGCTCGAGCCTTGTCTCCGGTTTTCTCGATCACAAGGAGGTTGAGATCGCGGCGATCTGTGACCTCGACCCCTCGCGCGGCGGCTCTCTCGTCAAGCACTGCGAGGGCCGCCAGGGAAAGAAGCCGGCGCGGATTCTCGAGTACAGGAAAGTACTCGATGACAAGAACATCGACGCGGTCATCAACGCCACACCGGACCACTGGCACGGTCCGCTGACGGTTTTCTCCTGCCAGGCGGGCAAGGACGTCTACGTCGAGAAGCCGCCCTCTCACAACGTCTGGGAGGGCCGCAAGATGGTCGAGGCCGCGAGGCGCTACAAGCGGATCGTCCAGGTCGGCACCCAGAACCGCAGCGCGCCCTATGTGCAGAAGGCGCTCGAGTTCATTCGCGCCGGCGGCATCGGTGATATCAAGGTCTGCAAGGTATTCAATATGAAGAACGGCGGTCCTTACAGGGAGCCGCCCGCGGGTACGAAGCCCAATGGCGTCGACTACGACACCTGGCTCGGTCCAGCGCCGAAGCGGACCTTCAGCCGGGCGCATTTCCACGGCAACTGGCACAAATACTGGGCCTATTCCGGCGGCGACATGGCCGACTGCGGCGTCCATCAACTCGACATCGCCCGCTGGCTCTGCGGCGTCGATTTCCCCTCCGCTGTTCACGCCTCCGGCGGCAATTTCGTCCACAAGGATGACAGCGAGGTTCCCGACACCCAGATCGTCACCTAC
>DODI01000198.1:0-5337 GCA_003509045.1 Planctomycetota bacterium
TCAAAGGAAGACCCGAAGACCATCGAGCGCTACGACACCAGCAAGCTCTTCGACATGAAGGTGCTCAACCGCTACAACGACATGTACCGCTCCTCGAACCTGCTGGGCCACCAGCTGCTGATGGCGCGCAGGCTCTGCGAGGCCGGCTGCGGCTTCGTCACGGTGGCGGACGCGGGCTGGGATATGCATGGCAACCAGAACAGCCTCCCCCGGCTCACCGGCATGGAGCCGCTCGGCAACCAGGTCGACCACGCGGTCTCCGCCTTCCTCGAAGATGTAGAGGAGCGCGGGCTGAGCGACAAGATCCTGCTGGTGATCACCGGCGAGATGGGCCGCTCACCCAAGATCAACGGCAAAGGCGGACGTGACCACTACGGCAACATGACCTCGCTGTGCTTCGCTGGCGGTGGCCTGAACATGGGCCAGGTCATCGGCCGGTCCGACCGCCAGTGCGCCCACCCGGCGACCGAGGCCTACGGACCGAAGAACCTGCTCGCCACCGTCATGCACACCCTCTTCGATACCACCGAGATGCGCCTTCGCACCGACATCCCCTCCACCGTCAGCGAGCTCATCACCGACGGCCACCCCATCCCCGGCCTGCTCTGAAACGGCAACTGCGGGACTGCCGGGGAACGGCTGCAAGCCCACTGGCAAGTTAAAGTGACGCGCCGCGGCCGGGGTTGCCATCAGCTCGCACCGTCACGATGAATACGAATTCGAGTAGCGCCTGCCGCCAGCTTGCGTATTGCCAGCCTTCTCGCTTCGTGATTAGTATGGGGGCACAATAAAACCAAGGAGGTCCCTGGCATGAGCAGTGAAAAGGCTGGCAGAGTCATCGTCACCTACGCGCGCGGCTGGCAGTCGCTCGCCGTCACCCGCAGCCTCGGGCGCCGCGGGGTGGAGGTCATCACCGCCGACGAGGTCGCCATGACGCCGGCCTCCTTCTCGAAATACTCAACGGCGAGCTTCACCTACCCGGACTGCTCGAAGAACCCCGATGAGTTCCTCGACAAGCTCGAGAGCGAGATCATCAAACACAAGCCCGAAGATCCCGACACGCCCTACGTGCTCATGCCGATCCACAAGGAGACCTATCTCATCGCGAAGCACCGTGAGCGCTTCGAGGCCCATATCCGAGTGCCTATTCCCTCGATCGAGCAGATCGAGGAGGTGCACAATAAGGGAACCCTCGCCGCCTACGCCCAGGACAATGGCCTCTGCGCCCCGCCGACCATCTTCCCGGTGAGCATCGAAGAGCTCGAGAGCCGGGCTGATGAGATCGCCCTGCCGGCCTTCGTCAAGCTGCGGGAGTCGGCCGCCGGCGTCGGGATCGCCAAGGTCGACACGCGCGAGGAGCTCATCTCCTACTTCAAGAGCCTGGTCGAAGACTACGGCCTCGCTCCGGAGGACTACCCCATCGTCCAGCAGGGCGTGCCCGGAGACGACTATTGCGTCACCACGCTCTTTGACCGGGGCAAGCTCATCGCCTGCATGACCTACCGCAACATCCGCCAGTTTCCCGCCGACAAGGGAGCCGGGGTGGTGCGCGAGACGGTCAAGGCCGAGAAGATGGAGTCGGTGTGCGAGGCCCTGCTCGGCCCGAAGAGCTGGCACGGCGTCGCCGAGATCGACTTCCGCTGGACCGGCGACCTAGATGAAGACCCGTGGCTCATCGAGGTCAATCCGCGCTTCTGGGGCGGCCTGACCCAGGCCGTCGAGTCCGGCTGGGACTACCCCTGGCTCCTCTACCGCCTGGCGGTCGATGGCAAGGTGGACCCTCCCGATGAGGTGAGCTACGACGTCAAGACCGAGGCTCCGCTCGTCGGCCTCCTCGCCACCCTGCAGGAGATCTCGAAGAGCTCCACCCACAGCGACAACCTGAAGGAGGTCTGGAAGGGCGCGCGAGAGGAGTTCAACGAGGGCTCCAAACGCGAGGGGCTGCGACAGCTCTTCGGCGGCCTCAAAGACTTCGTCGACGTCAAGGGCCGCTCCGAGACGGTCCAGGACCTCTTCAAGGTGCACAAGAACACCGTCAACGACCTCTTCTCATCCGATGACCCCAGGCCGATGCTCGGAGCGCTCTATCCCCTCGTCGTCTTCCTCAAGCACGGCAAGATCAACATGGAGCTGCTGACCTCCGAGAGTGGTCCCCCGAAGGCGGCTGAAGAGAGCGACGAAGATTCATGAGCGAAGGCGAGAGCTCCCCTCCCCGCCGGAAGCGGCGGTTCCTGCTGCTGGTCTTCATCCTGCTGACGGCCGGCGTTGCCTCCTACCTCATCTTCTGGGGAGGACTGCGCCTGTGGAACGCCTCGCTCCCTGAGGATGCCCCGCGGATCGCCATGACGCCCGACGATGGCTGGATCGCGAGGCTGGGATTCACCGCCCTGACCTACGACCAGATCTTCAGCCGCGCGGGCGGCCGGCTTGTCAAGCTGGAGGTCCCCGATGAGCCCGGAGCCCTCGAGCCTGCCGAGGTCAGGAAGAGGCTCGCCGGTATGGAGGCCCTGCTGCTGTCCGGCGGCGGCGATGTCGACCCCGAGCTCTACGGGGGCGACCCGGACACGGCTGAACTCGTCAACCGCGGGCGTGATGACTTCGAGATCGCCCTGATCCGGGAGGCTCGCGCTAGGAAGCTTCCGATCCTCGGAATCTGTCGCGGCGCGCAGATCCTCAACGTAGCCTTCGGCGGCGGGCTCATCGACCTTGACGGCGACCAGGAGCTGAGGGAGATCCACTACGGCATCAGGGGACACCCGGTCGAGATCGAGGAGGGAAGCCTGCTGTCGAAGCTCATGCGCGCTGGAAAAATCGAGAACGTGACAAGCTACCACCGCCAGGCCGTGGGACGCCTCGGCGATGGCGTGCGAGCGGTGGCCCGCTCACCGGAGGGAACTGTCGAGGCCATCGAGGTCTCGGAGTCCGAAGACGAATGGACCATCGCCGTCCAATGGCACCCGGAGATGACGGTGAGCGACGAATTGCAGCTCGGCCTCGTCAAGGCCTTCGTCGAGGAGGCCAGGAAACGCAGGCCGAAGAAATCCGCCGGGACACTAAGTGATTAATCAATCCTCCGGGCCTGCGGGGGAATCCAGTCCTCGACCTGGGGTTCCCTATACGGCGGGCGGGAACGGAAGACGGGAAAAAAGCCCCCGGCCGTAGCCGGGGGCCCCCCGCTTCTGAAATCCTCCGGACGAGCGGACGCTCGCCGGGGGACCGCGCCAGAAGGCGCTCAAGAACTCAATTGCAGGATTCTGACGAGGTCTCACAGCCGAGACTCGCCCCTCCGGTCATGGCGCCGCAATCCGGGTAGGGTGCCGGAAGCGCCGGACCTCCTGCGAAGAGGTGGGTCAACGTAAAGATCGAATCGGTAATGTTGAGCTGGCCATCATCGTTGGAATCCATCGACTCCATGCAGCCGGCCGCCGGACCGCCGGCGAACTGGTGGGTCAGGCTGAAGATCGGATCGGAGAGATCGACGTTGCCGTCACCGTTATCATCTCCGCGAATGAACAGCTCGGCAGCCGGCTCCTTGCCGCCGCCGGGCTCCTCGTCGCCGCAATTCACCGGGCGGTAGATCACATGCATGACCCAGTCGCCACTCAGGCCGAGAGCGCAGGCGTCGCTCCAGCCGCCGGGGATCGCCTTGACGACGTTCTTGCCTGGCTGGCAGCCATCTCCATCGTGGACCATCGACGCCGCGGTCAGCATCTCAGCGTTCGTGTCCATGAACTCCATGGTCACCGTGAAGGGACCGGACTCGATCCGGACCCCGCCCTGCTCCTCGAGATTGAACTCGTTGACGAAGCCATCGATGAAGGCGGGCCCCTCGAGACTCGCCAGGCGCGCGCCCGGATTCGGCAGCCCGTTCTCATAGACGTGCAGCGCCGACTGGATCGTATTGGGCGTATCCCCGAGCACCGAACCCCAGGCCACGCCGATCCGGATGATCTCGATCGGGTAGTCCTCAGCCGGTACATCGAGCACCACGCCGGCCTCCTCCCCCTCCACGAAGCAGGGGCACATGACCGTGCCGGCCCCCTCCGTATTGCTCAGGGGAAACTGGTCCTCGCACTGGCTCCAGGCCTGCCCGGCCGCCAGCAGACTGCAAAAACTCACCACAAAACGGATACAGGTTCTCTGTATCATCTTTCCTGCCCTCCCAACAACATGGGCCAGGCGGCGCGGGGTGCCATCCCTTAAAGCCCACTTATCTGCCCGACGGGTCAACCGGAAACTTACATGCCCCTATCCGGCTCCCACAAAATCAATGCTAAGGATGGTTTTTCTGAGCGTCAAGAACTGAAAATGCCGAAGAAATCAACTTTTTCGCCCCGGGCCAGAGCGGCTGTTTTGACGTGAAGAACACCTTGCCAGCAGGCATCTGAGAAGGTTGAATGAATGCAGAACCTGGCAGGGACCCGGCTGGTCCCTCAACGGGCAGGAGCATTAAAATCAGGGGTTGGGACCGGGGATAGCCATGAGATCTTTTCTACTTACAGCGGCGGTACTGTTTTCCCTGGGCTCGCTGGGCACGCCGGCCAACGCGCAACAGGATGGTAAACGCATCGTTGCCTACTACACGGCCTGGAGCATCTACGCGCGCAACTTCTTCGTCACCGATATCCAGGCCGAGAAGCTCACCCACATCAACTACGCCTTTGCCAACATCGCCAACGGCGAGGTCACCCTGGGAGACCGCTGGGCTGATATCGAGAAGTCCTACCCGGGCGACTCCTGGGATGACCCGCTGCGGGGCAACTTCAACGCGCTGCTCAACCTCAAGAAACGTCATCCGCATGTCAAGACGCTGATCTCTGTCGGCGGCTGGACCTGGTCCGGCCGGTTCTCCGACGTCTCCCTGACCGAGGCGGCGAGGAGCCGCTTCGCCGCCTCCTGCGTCGACTTCATGATCCGCTACGGATTCGACGGCATCGACATCGACTGGGAGTACCCCGTCAGCGGCGGCCTGGCCTCGAACCGCACCCGCGAAGAGGACCGGGAGAACTTCACCCTGCTCCTGGCCGAGCTGCGCCGGCAGATTGACGCGCGCGGCATCGCCGATGAACGCCCCTATCTGCTCACGATCGCCGCCCCGGCCGGGTCGGGAACCTACGCCAACATCGAGATCGACAGGATCCACCCGCTGCTCGACTGGATCAACCTGATGAGCTACGACTTCAACGGCGGCTGGAGCGCCCGGACAGGCTTCAACGCCGGGCTCTTCGCCGCGACGGAAAACGAGAACAAGATTCCCGGGCCCAACGCCGCCGACGCTCTCCAGGCCTATCTCGCCGCCGGGGTCCCGCCGGTGAAGCTCCAGATGGGAGTTCCCTT
>DODI01000229.1:0-4115 GCA_003509045.1 Planctomycetota bacterium
CTTCCGAAAGGACTACGACTGGAAGGTGCTCGCCACCGGGCCCGGCCATGGACTCAGAACCCGCTCCGGGAGGCTCATCGTACCGGTCTGGCTGTCGGCCGGCAGCGGTGGTCACGCTCACCGACCCTCCGCCGTCTCGGTCATCTACAGTGATGACAGCGGCGACAGCTGGAAACGCGGCGAGCTGGTGGCGGCCGACCCATCCACCAGGGCTCTGCGAGCCACCGGCATCCCGGAGATCCGCAATCCGGGAGAAACCGTGGCGGTCCAGCTCCAGGACGGCCGCATCCTCCTGAACCTGCGCAATGAATCGGCCAGGCGGCGACGGGCCATCTCGATCAGCGCCGATGGAATCTCCAGGTGGAGCCGCTACCATTTTGACGATGCCCTCATCGAGCCGATCTGCATGGGGAGTATCGTTCGCCTGAGCGAGCGGCCGCGCCACCGGAAGAACCGCATCCTCTTCGCCAACCCCCACAATCCGGCCAGCCGGGCGCGCCAGAACGTCTCCGTGAAGCTGAGCTACGATGAGGCGAAAACCTGGCCTGTCATGAAGACCATCGAGGCGGGCCCCAGCGCCTACACCGACCTCGCGGTGGGCCCCGATGGGACGATCTACTGCTTCTATGAACGGGGAAAGGCCGGTCGGCTGACGAAAGCTCTCTGCCTCGCCACCTTCAACCTCGAATGGCTTACCGGGGGCACGGACCGGCTGATTTTCCCGGCTAAGTGAAGCTCGGGACCAGTCGCCCGCCTGCGTAGCCGGTGGCGCCATTATAATAATCAGATGTTCAGCAGGGTGGACCTTCCAGGCGGGAAACAGACTCCGCCCCCACTTCCCGAAACACCATCAGACCTTGTCAGCCTCGACAAACGGCTTGGTGCCAAGCCAGGTGTTAAATTCCTCAAGCTCCGAGAAAAAAAGCACCCCTTCAATTTTCCGCCTCAGACGGCGAACACCTTCTCCGCCTGCAATCAAACGCACATGGGAAGGAAGAGCCTCGCGAAGCTCAGTGAGTCTTCTCTCTGTTCCCAGCCCAGAGGTCGAAAGTGAGACACTGATCGCAATTGCCGAAGCCTTCGTTTCAGAAGCTGTTTTCAAAATCTCAACGTTGGGAGTGTTGACACCAAGAGATTGGGGCCGGATTCCCGCCTCGGCAAAAAGAAGAGAAACAAGATGTAAACCAATGCCATGGTGCTCATCGGCAAGGGTAGCCAGGACTGCGACCGGGGAGTTCTTGCTTACTGTTATCTGCCGCCGCATCGCAGCAAGAACATCTTCGAGAATCCCCGACAGAAAATGCTCGTGCCGGACACTGATCTCACCCCTGCTCCAGCCGATTCCAACAGCTCTCAAAACAGGAACGATACGCAGGGAGATAAATTTATAGATTCCCAGCCGAGCGGAATCTCGCTTTAGCTTGTTAATGATTCCCTGCTCGTCAAATGAACGGATAAGCGGCAGGAATCCTGCAACCGTTTTGTCAGCTCCCTCGCTGCAGGGATCCACACCAATGAATCCTTCAAGCTCCTTTCGACTCTTAGCCAGGATAGACGAGGGCTGATGGCCTTGCGCAAGAACCACCGCGACGGTCCGAAGCCAGGATACCTGCTCCGGACTATAGCGCCGATGGCGAGACGGAAGGCGCACCGGCATGGGCTTGCCGTAGCGTCGCTCCCATTGTCGAAGGGTCTCGACACCGATACCGGTCTCTCTGGAGACTGACGCTATCGATACATGACCTGCTTTTGACACGGGGAAATTATTGGCTTGAGATTTCAGGATGGGATTCAGGACTACTTTCAATAACTACAAGTATCTTACAATAGAAATTTATTTTGTACAGGTTTTTTACTGTACATGAAACATGGGCGTGCTATACCTTTTTTTTCGCTTGAGTCAATCACTCAAGCCGCAAGCCAACGCAGTAAAACCAAGTTCGTAAAAATCATGCCTCAACCAAAAGGATACTTCTTTGTCATGTTACCGGTCCTCTTCGTAGCTTTCGGTTGTGCAGCGGGCACACCCGACGATCTTCTCATCACCATAAAAACCAGCGGCCTGGGGCGGCAGAAAATAACTGCCAAAGAAAAATCGAACCGCCCAACCTGGCCCCAGTGGCGCGGCCCCACCCGCGATGCGAAGTGTTCCGGGGAAAAGTGGCCCGCTGCGGTGAATGAAAAAACGCTCACGAGGCTCTGGAAAGCCAAGCTCGGCCCCAGCTATTCGGGACCGATCGCAGGTAGCGACACCGTCTACACCACCGAGACCGCGGACAGTAAGAGCGAGATCGTTCACGCATACGATCGCGACACCGGCGAAGAGCTGTGGCAGGCGGAATGGCCCGGAGCAATGAAGGTTCCCTTTTTCGCGCGATCCAACGGATCCTGGATTCGCTCCACCCCGGCGCTCGATGGTGACAATCTCTACGTCGCCGGGATGAGAGATGTCCTGGTCTGCCTTGACGCGAAAACTGGCAAGAAGAAATGGCTCGTCGACTTCCCGAAGAAGGCGGGCACCCCCCTGCCCGCCTTCGGTTTCGTCTGCTCGCCACTGGTTACAGATGACGCGCTCTACGTCCAGGCAGCCGCATCCTTCCTCAAGCTGGACAAAGAAACAGGGGAGATCATCTGGAAATCGCTCGGAGATGGAGGCGGCATGTGGGGAAGCGCCTTCTCATCCCCGGCCATTGCCACCCTCGCCGGCCGGAAACAGGCGGTGGTCCAGACTCGCACCAAGCTTGCCGGAATCGACCTCCTCAAGGGATCCGTGCTCTGGTCAGAAGAAGTCCAGGCCTTCAGGGGAATGAACATTCTGAGCCCCAGCTTCCAGGGCGATTCGATCTTCACCAGCACCTACGGAGGCAAGACCATGGTCCTCGACATCTCGGAGAAGGACAATACGCTGCAGGCACGGCGCTCCTGGGACCATCCGACCCAGGGCTATATGTCGAATCCCGTCCTGATCGGCGGCCACGCCTACGTCCACCTCAAGAACCAGCGAGTCACCTGTTTCGAGCTGGCAACCGGAGAGAAGAAATGGACCACGACCGAACGCTTCGGAAAATACTGGTCCATGATCTCCCAGGAAGACCGGATCCTCGCCCTCGACCAGAAAGGCATCCTCTACCTCATCCGCGCGACTCCCGAAAAGTTCGACCTGATCTCAAGCTTCAAGGTGAGCGAGTCGGACACCTGGGCGCATCTGGCGATCGCCGGAGACCAGCTCTTTATCCGCGAGAGGGATGGCCTCTCGGCCTGGAAATGGAACGAGGCGAGCACCCCCTGAGGAGTCTTCGCCTCGCCCATCTTCACTCAACCCTCCGCCAGGACTACTTCCCCTTGGCTGAAGGCGAGCCATCGGCCTCAAGATCGCCGAGCGCGTACTGGAAGCCGGCGAGGTAGTGCTGCAGGACAACCGGGTTGTAGTAGATCTCGTTGCGATGTCCCAGGGAGCAGTAGAAGGTGCGGCCCTTGCCATAGGTGCTGACCCAACTGATGGGATAGAACTCTTTGCGGCCATCGTTGCGTTTGAGATTCATCTTACTGCCGTCGAGCGAGAGCAGCATCCGGCGGTCCGTAGCCAGGGCCGTGTTGAGCCGGAACTGGTAGATCTCATCCTTTACCTCGAAGCCCTTACCCTCGAAACACTTATTGACAGCGTGACCGGGCTCAAGATTCTTGATCGGCACAAGACTATGCCAGGGGTGTCCGGCAAAAGCTCCCCCCATCATGTCGTTGTAGTCCTTCCAGTTCTTGTAGGTATCGGTCCCGGAGTGGGTCCCGGCGAGCCCCTTACCGCTCTTGACGAAATCGACCAGGTTCTTCTTTAGACGTTCCTCTCGCTCAAGGGCCGCCTTCTTCTGCGCGGCGTCCTTCGGCAGCCTGCGGGGACGGAAAAGCTCCCCGGTGGTATTGAGCATGATGACCGCGTCAAATTCCTTGAGCTTGTCGGCCTCGAACATCGAGTCATCCTCGGAATGAACAGCCGTGTAGGCTCCGGTCTTTTCACCAAGCATGGCCAGGGACTTCGCGCCCACGGCGATCGAGCCGTGGCGGAAACCATTGGTCTTGCTGAAGATGAGAACCTTGCGGGCCTTCTTCGCCTTGGCCGG
>DODI01000188.1:0-1427 GCA_003509045.1 Planctomycetota bacterium
GATGAGGACTGCGGTGGGCCTCGAGAAGCAGTTTATCGATGATTGCCTGCCGGTAGAGTCCGTTGGGCTCAACCGGGATGACTTCAAGGTTTATATTGATTTCATCGCTGACCGCCGGCTGGAGGGAGTTGGACTCCCTCTTCTGAACGAGGGAGTGAAGAACCCCTTCCCCTGGCTTGCAGAGATGATGGACATTAAGAAAGAGCAGAACTTTTTTGAGCAACGCGTGACGGAATATCAGAAATCCTCAGCGTTGGTTAAACCCCAAGATGATTGTGACCTGTGAGAACGAAGAAGCGCCTCGATTGAGTAGAGGCGAGAGGTGAGAGAACATGAGCTACAGAAATTCGTCACTTCAACAGGATATCCTGCTGAAGCACTACGTGGATGAGCCTGAGGGCGCGCGACCGGGGTTTAATTGGGGGGAGGCTCTCGATGAAGGAGAGCCTCTTGGTTCCAGGGGCGCCGTGCGCCTCTCTACTCCTCAGGGGGAGAGGGACCTGGCCTTCACCGAGGTGGCCGATGCGATCGGCAAGGCGCTTACCAGCCTGATCCTGGTGCAGAGTGAGACGGATAAGAGTGAGGCCAAGGTCTTCACGGCCGAGAATCGCGAATTCGTGGCGAGGATTACTCGCGAAGTCGCCTCGCACCTGGAGAAGGTCTATGAGGCCAGCCCGCCCGGCCGGCTGTCGCTGCAGGCGCTCAATCTCCAGATCGAGAAGGCCCTGGTCGAGAACAACGCCTACGATGTAGCCAGGAGCTTTGTGTTTCATAACGCGAGCAATCTGACTGGCGAGCGTTCAGAGGTGGCTGAGGTGCGGGTGATCCGCCGCAGTACCCAGGTTGTCCCCTGGAACCCCGACAAGATCGAAGTAGCTGTCCGCAAGGCCTTTCTCTCCCAGCAGATGGATTCCTCTCCGGCCGTCGAGGTCGCGCAGGATGTGACGGCGGCGATCCTTGCTACGGGCCAGTCTTTCATCCACATCGAAGAGGTGCAGGACATGGTGCAGGAGATCCTGATGAAGCAGGGTCACTACAAGGTGGCCGAGGCCTATATCCTCTACCGGGCCGAGCGCGCTCTCATGCGCCAGGACGAGATGGAAGAAGCCACGGAGGTCTCGGGTGAAGCGGAAGGCCAGACCTCGATGGTGGTTGTCACCCGCGAGGATGAGTCCACCTTCCTCTGGGATGGGGCGGACCTGGTGGCTCGTGTTCGTTTTGCCGGCATCGACCTGAACCTGTGCCTCAGCGAGGAGGAGATCATCTCCGAGCTGCGTCGGTCGATCTTCGATAAGATCACCACTGGGAATCTGAAGACCACGGTCATTCTCAATGCCAAGGCTCTTATCGAGAAAGATGCGGACTTTGCGTGCTTTGCCGGACGCATTCTCTGCAGCTACATCTACGAAGAGGTGCTCGGCTGGGAT
>DODI01000188.1:1811-4285 GCA_003509045.1 Planctomycetota bacterium
CGAAATATCTCGAAAAGGGAATCTCCATTGGGCGCCTGTCGCCGGAGCTGAGAAAATACGACATTGAGAAGCTGAGCAAGATTCTCGACCCCACGGCTGATTTGTATTTCGATTACCTGGGCATCCAGACGCTCTACGACCGCTACCTGCTGGTGGACAAGAGCGAGGCTGGCGCCGGCTCCCGAATGGAGACTCCCCAGATCTTCTGGTTACGGGTATCCATGGGGCTCTGTCTGAATGAGGGGGAGCTCAAGGAAGACAAGGTGGCGGCCCTTTATGATCTGTACAAGAGTCGACGCTTTTGTTCATCCACCCCAACGCTCTTTAACTCAGGCACACTGCACTCCCAGTTGTCCTCCTGCTATCTCTATTGGGTAGATGATTCGATCGAGAGCATTATGCAGCGGGGAATTGCGGAGAACGCCTATCTCTCGAAGTGGGCCGGAGGGCTTGGCGGTAGCTGGACCTCGGTCAGGGGTACCGGCAGCCATATCGCCGGAACCAATGGAGAGAGCCAGGGGGTCATTCCATTCCTGAAACTTCACAATGACCAGCTGGTGGCAGTGAACCAGGGCGGAAAGCGCCGGGGCTCGGGCTGCGCCTACCTCGAATGCTGGCACAACGATCTCCTGGAGTTCCTCGAGCTGCGCAGGAATACCGGTGATGACCGCCGCCGTACCCACGATATGAATACGGCCAACTGGATTCCCGATCTCTTCATGAAGAGGATGGAATCGAGGGAGGATTGGACGCTCTTCCGCTCCAGCGAGACAGCGGATCTGCATGAGCTTTACGGGAAAGCCTTCGAGGAGAGATATCTCGAGTACGAGGCCATGGCCGACCGCGGCGAGCTGAATAGTGAGAAGTTGCCGGCTATCGAGGTCTGGAAAAAGATGCTCGAGATGCTCTTTGAAACCGGCCATCCGTGGATCACCTTCAAGGACGCCTGCAATATCCGCAGTCCCCAGGACCACGCCGGGGTTATCCACAGCTCGAATCTCTGCGCCGAGATCACCCTCAATACCGGCAAGGAAGAGACCGCTGTATGCAATCTCGGCTCGGTTGTCCTGGACAATCACCTCGATGCGAATGGCGAGCTGGATCACAAGAAGCTCAAGGAGACGATCGAGATCGCCGTTCGCGCCCTCGACAACGTCATCGACCTGAACTTCTACCCGACCGTTCCGGCGCAGACCTCGAATCTCCGGCATCGCCCGGTAGGCCTCGGCGTCATGGGGCTGCAGAACGCCCTGTACAATAAGGGCCTGGCCTTCGATTCGCCCGAAGCTATCGAGTTTAACGATGAGTTCATGGAGGCGATCGCCTACTACGCTTATGAGGCATCCAGCGATATCGCTGCCGAGCGCGGCCGCTACTCCACCTACGATGGTTCGAAGTGGTCTCGTGGTATCCTGCCGCAGGACAGCCTGGAGCTTCTCGAGGAGGAGCGTGGTGTTCCGATCGATGTGCCCAGGGGCAGTCGGATGGACTGGGAGAAGCTTCGTGAGAAGATCAGGCGCCAGGGAATGAGGAACAGCAATGTTCTTGCGATCGCGCCTACCGCTACGATCAGCAATATCATGGGCAGTTCACCTTGCACCGAGCCACACTACAGCCATCTCTTCGTCAAGAGCAACCTCTCAGGGGATTTTATCGTTCTGAACAAGCACCTGGTCCGTGACCTGAAGGAGGAAGGACTCTGGGGGCAGGAGATGATCGATAACCTGAAGTATTTCGATGGCGAGCTCAAAGACGTGGAGGGTATCCCCGACCGGATCAAGGAGCTCTACAAGACGGCCTTCAATATTCCTTACGAGGCCTTTATCGCGGCCGCGGCCCGTCGCCAGAAATGGATCGATCAGTCGCAGTCTCTCAACCTATTCCTCGCCGAGCCGGATATGAAGACAATGTCCCATATGTACCGGGCAGCCTGGCGCTCGGGGCTCAAGACCACCTACTATCTTCGCACCATGGCCGCGAGCAATATCGAGAAGGCCACGGTGTCCGTGAAGAAGGATTTGACGGACGCGGTGAAGGGGGAGTATACCGAGGAGGAGAAGAGCTCCTGCTCGATCGAGGCCATGCAGAACGGCGAAGAGTGCGAGGCCTGCCAGTAGGCCATCCGGAAGGCTGAAGGCGTTCTTTTCAGTCTTTCCGGTCCGCGCCCCTGGCGTGCAGTTCCTGCAACATTTCGAGGAGGCTCTCGGGAGTAAAGGCCCTGGGGTTGTTTCCAAGACGCTCGGCGTTGACGCCATCGGCTACCACCTGGATGTCTTCGGCGCTCCTGACACCGATATCCTCCAGAGAGGCCGGCCGGCCGGTTGACTCGATGATGGAGTCAATGATTCGACGGCCATCTTCGATGCTGGCGGCCTGGAGCAACTCAAGGATCTCCTCGATTCGGGTTCGGACATGTCCAGGTCCTCGCGGGTCGAGGCAGTCTTCTTCACCAAGGCCATAGTTGTAGGCCATGA